>CAIKTE010000117.1 GCA_903830285.1 uncultured Chitinophagaceae bacterium
GCATCTAAGAACATTCCTTTCGTTGTGTCTTCAAAGACTTTGAACCAATTCTTGCCGCCATCTTTTGTTTTTAAGATCAGAGCAGGTTCTGCAACGGCCATGATAATGGCAGTATTACTGTCGAATGCTTCGATATCCCTGAAATCTCTTTTTTCATGATCCTTTACAGTCTGCCATTGCCAGGAGATCCCTCCATCAGTAGATTTAGCAACCGTTCCATTACTGCCACTTGCCCAGATTATTTTATCTGTCACCACACTTAATCCGCGAATGGAAGTCTTAGTATCGGATTGCAATAATTGAATGGTCTGAGAAAAAACAGTATTACTGCAGAACAGTAATAAAAAAAGCAAGCATGCTATCATATTTTTCATAAACAATGAATTGATCAATACAATAAATAAGGTTGAATATCTTTTTGCCAGCTATTGGTTTTTGTGATCTGCTGAATGGATTGCAGAAATGGATGGAACGGTAATTCAAATAGTGCTTCACTGTTTGCAATGCCTAATAATTTATCTAAATGCCCTTTACCTGACGGATTCACATTGGTAGGATAGGGCTTCCATTCAAATTGCTGCGGGTACAAATTTTTGATCAGTTTAATGAACATCAATCCTGTAAAAACAGCAGTATAAGAAGAAACATGCGATACTTTAAATTGAATGCCACTGCATTTTTGATGGGTATATTTACTGTTGGAAGGGATAAAATCTATAGCGAGAGCTCTTACATCATCCAATGCCAGTTGATTGAAAATACCGGCAACTTCTTTTCCATTTATCCAGGGTGCGCCTGCTATTTGAAAAGACAATTCAGTTCCCCTTCCTTCACTGATATTGGTAGCTTCCAGCAAACCTGTTCCGGGATATAATAAGGCGGCCTCAAAATTTCTGATGGCGGGAGAAGTGGGAACAAAATCAATTCCCCAGTCTGTTTGAAACTCAGCCCTGTTCCAGTTTTGACATTTGATGATTTCAATTGGCGCATGGATATTTTTGGTTTGATTGAAATACAAAGCCAATTCACCCAAGCTGCAACTATGTCGCACAGGCATGCTCCATCTGCCGATAAATGAACTGCAATGTTCTTCATCTAGTATCGGCCCTTCTGAAAGGGACAGATTGCCCGAAATGGGATTGGGCCTGTCGAGAACAATTAATTTTTTATGGTGTTTGTTGCAAGCTTCGAGTACATGCGTCAATGTCCATAGATACGTGTAGAACCTGCTGCCCACATCTGGAATATCAAACAATAGAATATCAATATCAGTAAGATCCGTTGCCGAAGGTTGTAGTTTATCGCCATATAAACTGATGATGGGTAATTGGGTCAATGCATCGATACCGTCATGCATTTTAGCACCATCTGCACCTTTTACATCTAGTCCATGTTCAGGAGAGAATAATTTGATGAGGTTAAAACCATTATCCAGCAATGCTTTTCTGGATGGTATGAATTGATTGGTGCTTGCAGCATGATTGGTAACAAAGCCGATGGATTGCTGTTTCCATGAAGGGTTTTGCTGTAATAAAATATCAATGCCGAATTGGATCATAGTTAGAAAATGGTGAAAAGTGAAAACAGCGAATTAGCCTTTCATAAAGCTCAATTCTTTTTTTAATTCTTCTACAACATTAAAAATGATCGGGCAGCGCTCATAATGCATAAAAGTTGTAAACAAGCGCTCTGTAAAATTAGGCAAATGAAGGGCAGGAAATTCTTTACAACCACTGAAACGATGCTCATAGATCCTGCATTTGTTCTCATTCAGAAAATGACAGGGCATTTTATTCATGATCATCATGCCGCTGCTTCCTTTTTCAACATATTGATCGTCAAATTCAATTCTTGTTGTTTGTAAATGATCAGAAACTGCATTTGCTTCTGTTTCGGAAATGTTGATCATTAAAGTTTTGCAGCAATTTCCGCATTGTGTACAGTCAATTTGTCCAGTAACAGTTTCATTAATTGAATGAACGAGGCTATCGATGGTTAAAGCATCCTGTGTTTTGAGAAATGAACTAAAACCGTCATTCTCACTTGCTTTCAGGATAGAGATCGCAGCAATTGAAGCAAGATCTGTTTCTAAATATGTTGGTTGTAAGGCGATTGTACAAATGTAACTGAATGTTCTAAAAATATTTTTGCAGATCTTTTATCCACATTGTGGATGAATTTGTAGAAAAAAGAAAAATGTTTAGCTGCCGCAGGTAGTTAGATTTGCGGGTTGGGGTAAATATCTGAACGTGGATTTTGAAAGATTTGATGGATGATGTGGATGATAGTAAAATCGGTTTAATCTTTAAAATCCTCCCAAATCCTTGTTCAGATAAAAAAGCTGTGAACCATTACCCATGATCTATTAACTATGAATTTTTGACTGAATTATGGCCGAATTAAAACCGCAAACGAACTATACGGAGGATGATATCAGGAGCCTTGACTGGAAAGAGCATATTCGCTTAAGGCCGGGCATGTATATTGGCAAACTGGGCGATGGCAGTGCACCGGATGATGGTATTTATGTACTGATGAAGGAAGTGATCGATAATTGTATTGATGAGCATACCATGGGTTACGGGAAGCATGTGGACATAACTGTAGAGGGGAAGACCGTTTATATCAGAGATTACGGTCGGGGTATTCCCTTGGGTAAAGTAGTGGATGTAGTGAGTAAGATCAATACCGGTGCCAAATATGACAGTCGTGCTTTTCAAAAAAGTGTGGGTTTGAACGGTGTGGGTACCAAAGCTGTGAATGCTTTGAGCAGTTATTTTAAAGTAACGGCATTCCGAGAAGGCAAACAAAAAACAGCAGAGTTCGAACGTGGTGCATTGCTGAAAGAATTCAAAGAAGAAAAAACAACGGAAGAGAATGGAACTTTGGTGACATTCATTCCGGATGAAAATGTATTCAGGACCTATAATTACCGCAGTGAATATATTGATGCGCAGTTATGGAACTATTGTTATTTGAATGCAGGTCTTGTCATTAATTTCAACAGCAAGCGTTATGTGAGTAAGAATGGTTTGCTGGATCTATTGCAGCATAAAACGAATCCGGATGAATTGCGTTATCCCATCATTCATTTAAAAGGGGAAGACATTGAAATTGCCCTTTCGCATAACAACGATTATGGGGAAGATATTTTTTCTTTTGTGAACGGTCAGTACACCACACAGGGCGGAACCCATCAGCAGGCATTCAGAGAAGCTTATGTAAAAGTGATCCGTGATTTTTATAAGAAGGATTATGATGCATCGGATATCCGAACCAGTATTGTAGCTGCGGTTTCTGTAAGGGTGCAGGAACCGGTATTTGAAAGTCAGACTAAAACAAAATTAGGTTCGCAATATGTTTTTGAAGGTGGTCCTTCGATGAAAAAATTCATTGAAGAGTTCTTGCTGAAGGAACTGGATAATTTTCTCCATCGCAATCCAACTGTTGCAGAAGCATTAAAAAGAAGGATCGAGCAAAACGAAAGAGAAAGAAAAGAATTGGCAGGCATTAAAAAACTAGCGAACGAAAGAGCTAAGAAAGCGAATCTTCACAATAAAAAATTACGGGATTGCCGGGTACATTTTAATGATGAACCTCCAACAAAGAATAAAGCTGAATTCATTGAACTGCAGAATAAGTCAACCATTTTTATTACGGAAGGTGATAGTGCCAGTGGTTCCATAACCAAATCAAGAAATGTAGATACACAGTCTGTCTTCAGTTTAAGAGGTAAGCCTTTGAATTCTTATGGACTCACAAAAAAAGTGGTGTATGAAAATGAGGAATTCAATTTATTGCAACATGCATTGAATATTGAAGAGGGATTGGAAGGTCTGCGTTATAATAATGTAGTGATCGCAACTGATGCGGATGTGGATGGCATGCATATCCGGTTATTGTTGATGACATTCTTCCTGCAGTTCTTCCCGGATCTGGTTAAAAAAGGACATGTGTATATTTTAGAAACACCCTTGTTCCGTGTAAGGAATAAGCAGGAAACGATCTATTGTTATGATGAAACGGAAAAACAGGATGCCGTGAAAAAGTTGGGCTCAAAACCGGAGATCACCAGATTTAAAGGGTTGGGTGAGATCAGTCCGGATGAGTTTGGAAAATTCATTGGCGATTATATGCGAACTCAATTGGTGCATTTGGCTGAAGGTGACCATATACAGCAATTGCTGGAATATTATATGGGGAAGAATACACCACAGCGACAGGATTTTATCATTGATAATTTGAGATTTGAATTGGATTTGATTGAAAACTAAGAAGAATTAACCCCCAACCCCTAAAGGGGAGATGGGAAATTTATTAACGAAAAAAAATCCCCTTTAGGGGAATCAGGGGTATGATACATATAGTATTTGAAACAGCAAACATAGAGGCACTTAGTAAAGCATTTGAATTAGACGAAAGTTTAAAAGGGGATATCATTGAAATAAAAGATGATTATGCGGTTGGTCCCATCATTGATATTTACGACGAATACGGTTATCAGCAAAGGAGAGATTGGTGGAAAGAATTATTACAGCATTCGCCTTATGAAGAACAGTTGAATATTGTGGATGATAAATTAGCAGTGCATAATTTATTAAAGATTTTGAATGAATCCGGTGACGAAACTCAAGGCAACAAGAAAGAAGAAGTATGGATCTGGATGGGGCAAAACCAACATGATGTTTGCGGTTATTATTGGCTGATGAGTCAGTTGAAAGAGCAGCAGGGAAGGATCCAGGTATTGTATCTAAATAATCTGCCTTTCATCAATGAGAAAGGAAATATTTTCTATCCAACTCATTTAAGTGAGATCCAGCCTAAAGAATTTTTAAAGGCTAAAAAATTAGCAAGACAAATTACTTTAAGTGAGTTTGAATTGGATCCGGATGAATGGAAAAAATTATGCAATGATAATGCTCCTGTAAGAATTCTGGAAGGTGGTAAAAAGATCGCCAATAAGGAAGAATCATTTTATGATAATGATGTGTTGAGTGCGGTTACAGTAGAGTTTCAAAAGCTGACAAAAATATTGCATAATATATTAGCTAAACTGAAAGTACAAACTGGAGATGTATTCCTGGTTTGGAGAATTAAAAAATTGATCGAAGAAGGAAAAATAGAAATGCAAGGCGATTGGAGCAAGGGTTGGAAAGAGGTGGAGATAAAGTCCTCCTTGAATGAAGTATCTTAATTTTAAATATTCAATAAGCAATATTTAATAGCCAATATTCAATAGTGAGCGAAGATCGAAAATATGATTTGGAAGACCGTTTAATTGAATTTGCTTCAAGGATCATTGATGTTGTAGAATCCTTGCCTAACACAAGAGCCGGGAATTATATCGCTGGTCAGATGATACGATGCGGTATTGCTCCTTCTCTTTTATATGGGGAAGTTCAGGGAGCAGAATCAAGAGATGCTTTTATTCATAAAATGAAAATTGCACTTAAAGAATTAAAGGAGACCCGTGTTTGTGTTAAGTTGATCATCAAAAAGGAATTAATAAAATCAAGCGAGAAATTAAATGAAGTTAGAAAGGAAAATGAAGAATTAATTGCTATCATTTCAAAAGGGATAGATACAGCAAGAAAAAATAATCAACAGGCTAAAAAATGAAACGGTAATTGAACATTCAATATTGAATATTGGGTGTTGAATATTTAATTAATGAGGGTATGGCAAAAGAAAAGATTGATAATAAAGTTTACGAAAATGAAAGCGGTGTACAGGGCCAATATAAAAACTGGTTCCTGGAATATGCTTCTTATGTTATTTTAGAACGTGCGGTTCCTGCTGTTGAGGATGGGCTGAAACCAGTACAGCGACGCATTTTGCACGCGATGAAAGAAATGGATGATGGGCGTTACAATAAAGTGGCGAACATTATCGGGCAGTCCATGCAATACCATCCGCATGGTGATGCTAGCATCGGGGATGCATTGGTTAACCTCGGGCAAAAGGATTTATTAATAGACACACAAGGTAACTGGGGCGATTCGCGTACAGGTGATGAAGCTGCAGCACCGCGTTATATTGAAGCACGTTTATCGAAGTTCGCTTTGGAAGTTGCATTCAATGCAAAGACAACTAACTGGCAATTGAGTTATGACGGAAGAAAGAATGAACCCGTTGTATTGCCGATGAAGTTCCCGTTATTATTGGCACAGGGTGCTGATGGAATTGCAGTGGGCTTATCTACTAAAATATTACCGCATAACTTTTGCGAGATCATTGATGCTTCGATAAAATGTTTGAAAGGAAGAAAGGTTGAATTGTATCCTCATTTTCAGACAGGAGGAATGGTTGATGTAACCAATTATAATGATGGTGAACGTGGCGGGAAAATCAAGGTTCGATGCAGGATCGAAGAACTGGATAAAAAATCATTGATCATACGCGATGTGCCTTATGGTGTAACGGTTTCACAGTTATGCGAAAGCATTACCAAAGCGAATGATAACGGAAAGATCAAGATCAAAAAATTAACTGAATTCACCGGTGCCAATATTGAGATCCAGGTTGATCTGGCTCCCGGCATATCTCCCGATATCACTATCGATGCATTATATGCATTTACGGATTGTGAGATCAGTATTTCTCCCAATGCCTGTATCATTGATGATAATAAACCGCGTTTTGTTACAGCCACTGAATTATTGAGAACCAGTGTTGAGAAGACCAAATATCTGTTGAAACGTGAACTGGAAATCAAGTTGGGTGAGTTGGAAGATAAATGGCATTATACATCACTGGAAAAAATATTCTTTGAAGAAAAGATATACAAGGAATTAGAGAAGAAGCATGATACATGGGATAAAGTATTGCAGGCGATTGAAGATGCATTTAAGCCATTCAGAAAATTATTTAAAAGAGATATTGCCAGAGAAGACGTATTGAAGCTGACTGAAAAACCCGTAAGAAGGATCTATAAGTTGGATATTGATGAATTGAATGAACAGATCAAATCCATTGAAGCAGATATCAAACAAGTGAATTTTGATCTGGAACATCTGACTGATTTTGCGGTTGCATATTTTGAAAACCTATTGAAAAAATACGGTAAGGGAAGAGAAAGAAAAACAGAGATCAGACAATTTGATACCATTAAAGTTCAACAGATCGCCATTGCGAATACAAAACTGTATGTGAACAGAGACGAGGGTTTCATTGGTACAAGTCTAAAGAAGGATGAAATGCTGTTTGAATGTTCTGATATGGATGATATCATTGCCTTCACTAAACGGGGTATCATGAAAGTGGTGAAAGTGGAGGACAAAACATTTATAGGAAAAGATATTTTACATGTGGCCATCTTCCGGAAAGCTGATGAACGTACCACCTACAATATGATCTATGCTGACGGATCAAGTGGTGTGAGTTATGGTAAGCGTTTCAATGTTACGGGGGTTACAAGAGATAAAGAATATGATCTTACAAAGGGATCTGATAAGAGCCGTGTACATTATTTTACTGCCAATCCGAATGGTGAAGCGGAAGTAGTGAAGATCGTGTTGAGTCCCAATTGTTCTGCAAGGATCAAAGAACTGGAATATTATTTTGAAGAGTTGGAGATCAAGGGTAGGAACAGTCAGGGTAATATCGTTACAAAATATCCTATCAAAACAGTAAGATTCAAAGAGGCAGGCAGAAGCACTTTGGCGGGCAGGAAGTTATGGTTCGATAATAAATTCGGCAGATTGAACACGGAAGGAAAAGGAGAATATCTGGGAACTTTTGAAGATGAGAATCTATTGGTTGTATATGATGATGGTAATTATGAACTCACCAATACTGAAGAAACACAAAGATTTGAAGCGGATAAGATCTTGTTGATAGAAAAATTCAATGCCGAAAAAATAATCACAGCTGTTTATAAGGATAATGACAAACAGCAATTCAATGTGAAGCGATTTAAGATTGAAACTACAACACTCAATAATAAATTCCTGTTCATCAAAGAAGGAGAAGGTAATATTTTAGAAGCTGTTACAACCGAGGAAGAGCCGATACTGGGTGTACAAACAGGCCGCGGCTCTCAGGTCCGCAAAGCGAAATTCAAAATAGCCAAGATGGTAGAAGTGATGGGTTGGAAAGCGGTTGGTGCAAAGTTGATGGATTACAGCAAGACAATTGAAATGGAATGGGAGACAAAACCAAGGGATGAAAATGCACAACCTGAATTGTTTGAATAAATAATAATCCTGCAGGCAGCAACCATAAACTTTTTTTTATCGTAGATAGTGGAAAATAAATCCAATGGCAGTTCATTATAATTTTATTACACGCTGGCAGATCAAAGCTCCGGTTGAACAGGTTTGGAACGCGATCTATGAGTCTGAACAATGGCCCAACTGGTGGAAAGGTGTTGTAGCAGTGAATGAAATTTCGAATGGGAATGCTGATGGCATCAATAGTGTGAAAGAATATGTGTGGAAAAGCCAGTTGCCTTATAAGCTGGCAATTAAAATGAAACTCAAAAAGAAAGAAGAATTCAAGATGCTGAGCGGTGATGCTTTTGGTGAATTGGAAGGAAAAGGAACTTGGTATTTTGGGGAAAAAGACGGTATCACATTTGTGCA
>CAIKTE010000118.1 GCA_903830285.1 uncultured Chitinophagaceae bacterium
CAATAAAATTAAAATATCTTAAGCAGAATACAAACTCTGTAAAGCTTTTACTACTTTACTCACAGGTAATCCAACTACATTGTAAAAATCGCCTTCAATTTTTTTTATGCCCACTACTCCGATCCACTCCTGAATGGCATATGCTCCTGCTTTATCGTAAGGTTTATATTTATCTATATAGTATTCGATTTGTTCTTGTGAGATCGAATGAAACTCCACTTTAGTGGTATCAGAAAAACTGATCTTTTTATCATCTTTTAAAATAACAACACCCGTTATCACCGAATGTGTTTTACCGGATAAAGATGTTAGGATCTCTATTGCATGTTCACGGTTAAGGGGTTTACCAATAACTGTATTGTCCACCACAACAATAGTATCTGCAGCCAAAATGGGTTTATGTGCATACTGCGCATGAAATGCATTCATTACTTTATCCTTTACAGCTAAAGCTTTTTGCTCTGCAATAAATACCGGAACCTGTTCTATATCCATTCCATCAGGGTAAGTTTCGTCGGCACCCGAAGTCACTACTTCAAAAGCTATCTCTGCCCATTCTAATAATTGAATTCTTCTGGGCGATTGTGAGGCGAGAATAATGTCCTTGGTCACTTGCTTGTTTTTTAATGATATAATAAAAAGAACAACATTGAAATAATCCCTGTGAACATAATTATTTTGATGGCTGAACTCAATTGATGAAAGTCCTTAGAAGAGTTTGCTGAAAATAATTTATTGAATACCCATATCAACGGAATGATAATAAAAAGAACACAATATAAAATACTCAACCACCAACCATACTGAAATACATAAATCTGTAAGATCACAAGTGTGGTAATTAAAACGATCAACCATACAGCCACGAAAACTTTGCTGGCATTTAATCCCCATACAATGGGCATTGTTCTACATCCATATTTTCTATCCCCTTCCATATCTTCCATATCTTTTATCACTTCCCGGATCAAAGAAATAATAAAAGCAAAGCCCCCATATAAAATGGCGAATCTAAAAAAACGGACGTGCAATCCTTCATCTCCGTCACCCTCCAATAATCCCATATTCATTTTAGAAAGAAAAATAATGCCGATCACCCAAGCAGTTAACAATGAGATCAACACATTACCGATCAATAACTTTTTCTTTAACGATGCTGAATAGAATAACAATAAAAAAATACTAACGAAATTAGCTAGGATCAGTGGCCAATGTAATCTCAAAGGAAGGGCAATGGTGGTTAAAACCAACCCGAATAAACTTAAGATCAAATGCCATAGAATAACCCATCTGCGACTAATGATAGCGTTGACCACTACTTTTTTGGGTTTATTGATCTGATCTATATTCAGGTCAAAATAGTCATTGATGATGTAACCTGCTGCTGCAATACAAACAGAAGCTGCAACCAATAAAAAAAATTGTGGTTGTTCATTTTGAAATCTTACTGAAATAGGGAACACTCTGTAATAAATACAATATTCGAACAAAGCCTGTGTAAGAATAATAAACACAAGATTAGGCCAACGGATCAATCTGAAAAAAGCAAGAAATATTTTCAAGTAAAGGATTTATTGTAAGTTATTAATTATTGTGCCCTTACGGTTACGTCTTCATTCCAGTTACCCTGCAGTTTCATCACTTTTTCAATCACGTCCCTTGCACAAGCTTCTCCTCCTTTTAAATGAGAAATGTATTGTGAAATAGATTTTATTTCGGCTACGGCATCAATGGGACAACAGGCCAACCCTGCTACCTGCATCACTTTCAGATCGGGAATATCATCGCCCATAAATAATATCTGCTCTTTTTTAAGCTTGTTATCTTTCATGTATTGCAAGAGAATAGAGGCTTTATCGGTAACGCGCATCAACACGTCATTGATCCCTAATTTTTCTAGGCGATCTTTTACTTCTTCCGAGTTACCTCCTGATATGATCACCACATTATATCCCTTTTTTACTGCTAACTGCATGGCATAACCATCTTTGATATTCATTTTCCTGGCCATCACAGCATTGGGTAATACCAATAAAGTACCATCGGTGAGTACACCGTCAACATCAAAAACAAAAGTGTTGATCTGATTGAATAATTCAAGGACGTTCATTTGCAAAAAAGATTATTTCTGTTGCAAATGTCCTGATTAAAATGCATTTACCAATGAGTGGGTTATTTCTTCTGATTATCGCGCCATTCGTATACCCAACTGCTCTGGATCATTTCCAGATGTCCTTCATTACTTTGTTCGCGGGTTCCTTCAAATTTTGGGATTTGCAATACCCATTCTAAAAGATCGGTAAAACGGAGGCGGTATATTTTGGATTCTGTAAAGTCGTCGCCGAAACGTTCGTACAATTTCAATGCAATGTCTTCGTAATCATTCCAATGTATGGGTGGTTCAAAATGGCTCATATTCTATTTTTATTCTCCTAAGAACTGTGTTTGGTCAGGTAATGTGATTTCTACTACGCCGCCGCCATCCTGCAGAACGCATTGGCAGCCTAAACGTGAATTTATTCGCGGATTTACAGCCCGATCGATAAAATCTTCTTCTTTTTCGCTCAGTTCTTCAACAAATTCTTCCCCTTTATCCAGATAAAGATGACAGGTACTGCAAGCACAAACACCACCGCAATTATGATGTAGGTCAATATCGTGGTCCAATAATACTTCCAATAAACTATCGCCAGAGGCAATATTTTCCAATACTACGGGTTCTAATCCCTTCTGTTCAAACTTTATTTTGATCGTATACATATGTGCTGTTTCGGCTGCAAAAGTATCTGAAATCATTTAGAAGAGTCTTATAAAAGCATGATTTATTCACCGAAATGAGGAAAAATTGAAA
>CAIKTE010000119.1 GCA_903830285.1 uncultured Chitinophagaceae bacterium
AAAATTCAGTTTATGAAATCTAAATTCTTTGTTCTCTTTTTTTTTGTTATTGCGATTGATTATGTAAATGCACAGTATGCAACTATATATCCAACCAACTGGTGGGTTGGTATGAAACATAATAAAATTCAGTTGCTGATCAAAGGTGAGTATGATCAATTCAATAAAGAGCAGCTTCGAATTAATTATCCCGGTATTTCTGTCACTAAAATAAATCAACTGGATAACGGTAAATATATCTGTGCTGATATCAGCATCGCAAATACTGCAAAGCCAGGAAAAGTTATTATTGAATTTCTTCAAAATGGAAAAGCTCATGCCATTGCATGGGAATTGAAAGAAAGAAGAAAAGGGAATGGCACACAATATGCAAAAGGCGTTAATTCATCTGACCTTGTTTATTTGATCATGCCTGATCGTTTCAGCAACGGCGATACAACGAATGATCATGTAGTAGGTATGAGAGACCAATCTTTGAATCGTGCTGAAATTTATGACCGCCATGGTGGCGATATGCAGGGCATCATCAATCATCTGGATTACCTGCAAAACCTTGGTATCACCACAGTGTGGATGACCCCGGTTATTGAAAATGATGAACCCAAAAGAACCGAACATGGTTATTCCTTTACCAATCATTACAAAATAGATGCGCGTTTAGGAGGAGAATCTGCTTATAAAAAATTAAGCGATGCATTACATCAACGCGGGATGAAATTGATTCAGGATGCGGTTTACAATCATGTGGGCAGTGAAAATGTTTTTGTAAAAGATCCGCCAACAAAAGATTGGTTTCATCAATGGCCAACTTATACAGGAACTAATTTTAAAGATCAGGTGATCTTTGATCCTTATGGTTCTGCAAAAGAAAGAAAGATCATGCAGGATGGATGGTTCGAGCGTAGAATGCCTGATGTAAATCAATCCAATCCTTATTTTGCCAATTACTTAATTCAGCATGCGATATGGAGTGTAGAAGAATTTGGTGTGGATGGATGGCGTATCGATACTTACATCTACAATGACCTTGATTTCATGAACCGTTGCAATGCAGCATTGGTGGAAGAATATCCTAAAATGACCATGTTCGGAGAAACCTGGGTTCACGGAACAGCAAGTCAGGCTTATTTTACAGCCAATAATTTCAACACTGCATTTAAAAGTAATTTACAGGGATCAACAGATTTTCAAATGCTGTTTTATGGCATCATGCCTTCATTGAATGAAAATTTCGGTTGGACCGAAGGCGTCAATAAATTGTATACTACATTAAGTAACGACTTCCTGTATAAGAATGCAAATAACAATGTGATCTTTCTGGACAATCATGACCTTACCCGTTTCTATTCTGAGATGAAGGAAGATATCAATAAGTTGAAGATGGGTATTGCCTGGTTATTGACTACCCGTGGTATTCCACAATTATATTATGGCACAGAAGTATTGATGAAAGGAGTGAAGAATCCGGATGGATGGGTTAGACTGGATTTCCCTGGTGGATGGACAGGCGATAAAAAAAGCGCATTTACACAAGAAGGTTTGTCAGATGAAGAAAAAGATATGCTGGCTTATACAAAAACGATGGCCAATTACCGAAAGAACTCATCTGCTATTACAAAAGGGAAATTGATGCAATTCATTCCTAATGATGGTTTGTATGTTTATTTCAGATACGATAATGATCAAACAGTGATGTGCATCATGAATACCAGTGATAAAGAAAAACAAGTTGATCTCAAAAATTATGATGAACGCACCAATGGCTTTTCAAAAGCGGTAGATGTAATTAGCGGAACATCTTTCAATAATTCATTTACCATTCCTGCTAAAAAAATGTGGGTGTTGGAATTAAAAAAATAATTTACAGCATGGCTGCTTTTAAATAACGTTCGCCATATTTACCCCAATCTTTTAGACTTGTTTTGAGGCTTTCTTTTAAGCCTGCAGTATTCATTTTGTTCCCTTTAACGGGGATCTTAAAATCTGTGTCTTTAACAGGCACTATTGTAAGTTTAGTGGCAAACCAGGTAATATGTTCATGCGGAATGGCAACACCGAGAATCATGCCCGGCAACCCTGAAAAGGATTCCGGCCCCCCAGGTGGTAAGATCTCATCTGTATAAAATGCAACAATATATATAGAATCAAGGATCAATGCATTGGCCCTCCTGCATTCAAAACCTGCGATCGTTTTTTTCTCATCTGTAATTTTCCAATGAACTTTTCTTGTACTGTCTTGGATCAAAAATGTTTTTTCAAATATTCTTTTTTGGCTGATGGCCCATTTTTTATCCAGTTCTGTATAGATGACATTATCTTCTGCAGGTTGTTCCCAAAGTTTATTGTTTTCGGCAATCTCTCTTCCGGGCTGATATATTGATTTATTATTGTTGAAGATTAGGTTGAAATAGGTTGTTTTAAACTGCGGTATCCTCTTTTTAAATTCATCTGTCCATGAATCATCACCGGTAAATTGTGCATGAAGGTTTACTTTTCTTTCAAATTCAATTTTTCCTTCCGTTACAAAGCGTGTGTTTTGCGCTTTCGCAATCGTTATAATGAAAAATAAAAAAAATAAACAATTCAATATTTTCATAAAAGAGGTTGTCAAATTTTTTTAATTCAGGCTTTTGTTTTTATGACTTCAGTTTTCATTCCTTAATTAGCATTTTGCTTAGGTCCATTCTTGTTAAAATTCCATACTAAAGAAAGCATGAAATAACGTTGAATGGTTGTATAGGTATTCTGAGAAATGAAATTCGTATTTACCGTTCTGTTGAAACCAATGTTCTGATTCAAGAGATCATTCCCCGAAACCTTTATCAGCAATGCATCATTCTTTAATAGTTTTTTGCCTAACCATAGGTTCCAGATAATTACATTATTGTCATTGTCGAATGTGCTTGTTTTTTGCCTGTATATGAAATCACAATCCGAGTGTATCTGTAATTTCAGAGGCAAAAAGAAATCAATGTCCGGGCGAATATTGAATGTCCAATAATGTGTACTGATATTACTTTGGACCGATGAATTGCTGGTAGTATATGTGGCATTTGCCGTAATACTGTTGTCATATTTTTTCTCTTTTTCCTTGCCTGCATATATACCAAATGAATAGTTTTCACTCTTGGTGATATTGTCAAACCCGTTTACAATATTTGTATTTTTATTTGTATTTACATTGCCGTTAAGGCCCAATCTCAATTCGGGTTTTTTTAGTTTGAAATAATAATTCAAATATCCTGAAAGCGAATAATTGCCATTCACATTGATGGTTTGCGAAACGCGTCTTCCTAAACTGTCAACTGTATTATTATTACTGAATGCATCTTCTGTAAAACGATAGTTGGTCCCTATCGAAACAAATTGGTTGGTCAATGGCTTACTGTCATAAAAATTCAAATTAAATGCATTGGTGAAAGATGGTTTCAATGCAGCATTACCAATAGTGATATTTAATGGGTCATCATTAGTGCGTACCGGTTGGATCTGCTGTAATGATGGCTGAGCAGTAGAACCACTATAATTTACAGATAATCTTCTCTGACTTGTAAAAGCATAACTGAAATTGGATTGCGGATACCAGTTTACAAAATTCCTGTCGGTAGAAATATTGCTTACATGATCATCCTGATCAAATCGTGTGATGCCGATCGTATTACCAAGGTTCAGCCTTATTTTCTTGTTAATAAAAGAATAGGATAAACCTGTTTTATTGGTAAGCACATTAAAGCTATAATCATTGCTGTAAAGCGTATCTAAAACATCATACTTGCCGGTTGTTCCTTTATTAAATGAACTTCTGTTCGAAGCGCTATTGTTTACAATGAGTTCATAATTGGCAACCAATGAAGATGCTGATGAAAGCGGCTCTGTATAAACAAACTTGCCGTCGAATGCCAATGTTTTATTGTTACTTGATTTATATTGGTCTGTTATTTGCGACGAAGAGGGTATAGAACTTCCGCTGCTGTAAAAATCGTTTTTCGCATACAATTTACCCGATGAGGTTTTTAAGAAATAATTTTCTTTAAAATCAACTGAAAGGGTTCTTCCTTTTTTCTTGAATTTTTTTCGCCAGAGAATATCAGTATTCAAAGAATTATTATCTCCATCAGCAGTGATGCTCCTGTTTCCGGAATTAACAAGACTACTGTTTTTTGTGAGCGATTCAGTATTGTAATAATTGGCTGTTGTTTTATGTTCAAGGGTTCCGTCAACCATTGCCTTTATAGAAGAACTGGAATCGAGTTGTATCTCATAAGTGCCGCTTAATTTATTACGGAGAACCTTATTGTCAAAATGCTGTGTTTGATTGGTATAGTATAGCGTATCTGGCAAAATATTTTCTGTATTCGTAGTACTGCTTCCATCAACCTGCAATTGTAATATTTTATAATTGGCATTGAGCGATTGTTTATCATCATTCCATTTATTGTTATAATGAAGTCCGCCTGTTTGCACCAATGGTTTTCCCTGTCCGTTGTAATTGCCGCCCCATCCGGTAATATCATCTTCATTTGAGATCATCATCCCACCATCGTCCATAATAATTAATCCTGAGCCCGCATCTCCAAAACTATTTTGATCCTGCCAGTTCAATCCTGTTTTGCCTGTATTTGAAATGATGCCGAATCCGGCTATCTTTTGCTTTTTCCTGAATTTATTGAACATGACCTGATTGTCATGATAACCATCTGTTCCTGCACCGGCACTTATTTTTCCGAAATATCCCTTCTTTTTATCATCCTTCAACTTTAAATTAATCGTCTTTGTCTTTTGTCCGTCATCAATTCCCGTGAATGTTGCCTGATCACTTTTTTTATCAAATACCTGTACTTTGTCAACCATGTCGGCACGGATATTTTGAGTTACCAATGTAGGGTCATCACCAAAGAACTCTTCTCCATCTACCAATACTTTCTGCACTTTTTCACCCTGTGCGGTTATCTGACCATTCTTATCTACTTGAATACCAGGCAATCTCTTTAACAGATCTTCTACATTTGCATTGGCCTGTAAGTGAAAACTGTCTGCTTTATATTCCGTTGTATCTCCTTTCAGTTTAATGGCACCGATGGTTTGTTTAACGATCACTTCCTGCAGCAGATGTGCTTTGGTGATCAGCGGTATATTATTGAGTGATACATGTGAACTATCAGTGAGCAGGATATTATCTGTATAATCGGCATAAAGGGGATAAGTGATCAGTAAGATGTAATTACCTGCCGGCAAATTGTGTAGTTCAAAATTGCCTTTCTCATTGGTTCTGGTGGACTGGCAAATGATGGAATCCTTACTGTGTAAAAGCATGATCACCGCATGATTCAGATTCTGCTTGTTGAGCGTGTCGGTGATGCTTCCCTCTATTCTTGCTGTTTGCGCATTTGTGATGAATGCGACAAAACAAAACCCTATAAACAGTAGAATCTTTGGTATTTTCATGTATTTTGAACAGGGATTGAACAATGTGATGCTTTCGGGAACAAATTCCATAAAGAATATTTCAACGAAAAGTTTTTCATGTATAAAGTAATGTTAATAAAAATAAGCGTTTTAGCGTAGTTATCATTATTTCAAACACAGGAAAAACCCCGAACCTGAATATTGTTTTTATAAAAGCTTACTTACATTTATAAACCAAAACCAAATGTTTATGCAGAAAATCTTTTTTTCTATTTGTATCGTAACAATTTCAGTTAGCCTTGCCGTTGCCCAAAGACCGGGTGGTGGCACAGGAAATCGACAAGATGGTCAAACTTCAACAGCTCCGGCTTTAGCAACAAGTACCGGAACTGTTACAAGAGTGAATCTGAAAACAGATTCAACTGTTACTGTTAGAAATGAAATTACCATTAAAGGTGAGAAGGTTTCTTATACGGCCATTGCAGGTACTTCTCCTGTATTGGATGCCGATAATGTTTCTATCGCCAATGTTTTCTATACTTATTATGAAAGGAATGATGTAAAAGATAAAACTACCAGACCATTGGTCATTTCTTTTAATGGTGGCCCCGGAACTCCTTCTGTATGGATGGAGATCGGTTATACAGGTCCGCGTATCTTAAATGTAGATGATGAAGGTTATCCTGTTCAGCCTTATGGTTTGAAAGATAATCAGCATTCAATTTTAGATGTGGCTGATATCGTTTATATCGATCCCGTAAATACCGGCTTTTCCCGTCCGCTTATCAAAGAAAATGTTGCGCAAAAATTCTTTGGTACCAATGCCGACATAAAATATCTCGCAGCATGGATCAATTCTTTTGTAAGTAAATACAAACGTTGGGCTTCTCCTAAATTCTTAATTGGTGAAAGCTACGGTACAACTAGGGTTTCAGGGCTTGCATTGGAATTACAGGATGCACAATGGATGTATTTGAATGGTGTTGTTTTAGTATCACCCACTGATCTGGGAATTGAAAGAAGCGGACCTGTTGGGGCTGCATTATTCGTTCCTTATTATGCAGCAACTGCCTGGTATCATAAGGCATTGAATAAAGATCTGCAGAAAAAAGATCTCACTGATTATCTGCCTGAAGTTGAAAAATTCACCATCGATGAACTGATCCCTGCCATTACCAAAGGCGGTGCTTTAAGTGATGAAAAAAGAAAAGAAGTGGCAACCAAATATGCAGCTTATACAGGGCTTTCTCAAAAATCTGTATTGGAACATAATTTCGAGATCCCTACCAACTTCTTCTGGAAAGAATTATTACGTGATAAAGGATATACAGTGGGAAGACTGGATTCAAGATATTTAGGAATTGACAGACAGGATGCAGGTGAAAGACCTGATTATAATGCAGAACTTTCTTCCTGGGAACATTCTTTCATGCCTGCTATGAATATTTATTTAAGAGATGAATTGAATTATAAGACCGATCTCAGTTATTTCTTATTCGGGCCTGTGAATCCTTGGGACAGAACCAATGACAGAACAGGATTGAATTTGGGAAAAGCAATGGCTGAAAATCCATACCTCCATTTATTGGTTCAATCGGGTTATTATGACGGAGCATGCGATTATTTCAATGCGAAATATAGTATGTGGCAGATTGATCCTGCAGGGAAACTAAAAGACAGAATGAGTTGGGAAGGTTATAGAAGCGGACACATGATGTATCTGCGTAAAGATGATCTGTCAAAAGCCAATGAGAATTTAAGAAAATTCATTGCCAGATCAATACCAAAATCCGGCACACCGGCAAAATATAAAGAGTAAGAATTAAAATAAAAACCCCGAATAATATCGGGGTTTTTATTTTACTAAATGTATTGCTGCTATTTTGATTGTTGTACCAAATAGTTTTCAAGTTTTACAATATTCTGTTTCAATCCCTCATCAGCTTTAAATGTTTTAACTACTGCATCAAACAGTTCTGCTGTTTCAAAAACCATCTGCCAATTCAATAATGTTTTTTCGTTTTTACTTGTAAATTCAATGGTAGTAATGAAATTAGGGTTAAAGTGTTCAAAAACAATTTTTTCATAAGGGATGATCTCTTTGAATATACTTTTATTGGGATAGTTTTTTCCATCCGGGCCATGCATAGTGAATACCCATTCACCACCCGCTTGCATATCCATTTTAAACATTGTATTTGTAAAAGCCGTAGGACCCCACCAGTTGGCAATGTGTTCAGCATTTGTCCATACTTTCCATACTAATGCAATAGGGGCATTCAATTCTTTGGAAATGCGCAGTTCTCTGTCAGAGGGTATGATTTTTTCTTGCTGCATACTTTTTGATGAATTGTTCATCTAATGTATAAAATTTTTCTTCGCAATTTTTAGGGCTATATTTTTTATAAAGCAACCACCATTTATATTGTATATTTAAGATAAATTCCAACCTTAGTTACAATGTCAAAAACACCAAAGAATAATATTCCATCAGTAAAAAAGTATGAAGAAATTCATTTTGTTGATACCGCACAATCTGTCTGGAATTATTCACTCCTCACCGATGATGATGTAAGCAATTTTCAGAACGGAACGCATTACAGTTTATATAAAGTGTTGGGGAATAAACAAGTTCAGGTATTGGATAAATGGGGTACTTATTTTGCTGTATGGGCACCCAATGCAACATTGGTGACCGTTACAGGATATTTTAATGACTGGAATAAAGAAACGCATCCTTTAAAAGTTCGTTCGGATAATTCAGGGATTTGGGAAGGTTTTATTCCGGATATCCATGCAGGTGAAGCTTACAAATATCATATTCACGGTTATCAGGGAATGAAACTGGATAAGGGAGATCCCTATGCACATTTCTGGGAAAAACGTCCATTCACTGCATCCATCACCTGGCAAACACAATATGAATGGAATGATGCCGAATGGATGAAGACCAGGAAAAAGCACAATGCGCTTACATCACCTTATTCGGTATACGAAGTGCATTTGGCTAGCTGGATGCGCCCTGATAAAAATGATGAAGAAACCTATAATACTTATCAGCAGATAACAGAAAGACTGGTTCCTTATGTAAAAGAAATGGGCTTCACACATATTGAATTCATGCCCGTAATGGAACATCCTTTTGATGGTAGTTGGGGTTATCAGGGTACCGGTTTTTTTGCGCCTACTTCACGATTTGGTAATCCTCAGGAATTTGCTGCCATGGTAGATGCATTTCACAATGCAGGCATTGGTGTGATACTTGATTGGGTGCCTTCACATTTTCCTTATGATGCACATGGATTATTCATGTTCGATGGAACGCATACTTACGAATATGCAGATATGCGTAAGGGATATCATCCCGACTGGAACTCTTATATTTTCAATTACAAAAGGGGAGAAGTTAAAAGTTTCCTCATCAGCAGTGCAAGATTCTGGTTCGAACAGTTTCATATCGATGGAATACGTGTAGATGCAGTGAGTTCGATGCTGCGTTTGGATTATAGCCGTAATGAAGGACAATGGGAACCCAATGAATTTGGTGGTAACGGAAATATCGAAGCCATTGCTTTCATCAAAGACCTGAATGAAACATTGTACCGCGACTTTCCCGATATTCAAACCATTGCAGAAGAAGCGAGTGACTGGCCGAAGATCAGCAGACCAACATTTGAAGACGGATTGGGCTTTGGTATGAAATGGATGATGGGATGGATGCACGATACTTTGGATTATTTTAAACTCGATCCAATTTTCCGCGGAGCACATCAGGATAAGTTCACCTTCAGCATGATGTATTTCTATGACGAGAATTTCATGCTGCCTTTATCGCATGATGAAGTGGTGCACGGCAAATCTCCGATGATCTATAAAATGCCGGGTGATGAATGGCAGAAATTTGCAAACCTCAGAATTTTATATACCTATATGTTCACGCATCCCGGAGCAAAACTATTGTTCATGGGAGATGAATTCGGACAAACCAGCGAATGGAATTATAAAAGCGAATTGCAATGGGATCTGCTCTCGCATGTAAGTCATGGCGGCATGAAATTTTGTGTGCAGAAATTAAATGAATTATACAGAGCCGAACCTGCATTGTATGAAAAACAATTTGAAGTAGGTGGATTTGAATGGGTGGATCTCAATCATCGTGCAGAATCTGTGATGGTATTTAAACGCAAAGGCAAGAAAGAGAAAGACGATATTCTGGTGATACTAAATGTTACACCTGTTGTGCGCAATGATTGGGAAATTCATGTGTATGGCAAAAGCGAATGGAAAGAGATCTTCAATAGCAACGATAAAGCATTCTGGGGAACAGGAGATGTGTTCAATCCCGAAATAAAAGCAGAGTTGGTAAGCGAAGATGATAAATGGTATAAATTAAAAGTACAGTTACCTGCATTGGGTGCTGTGGTGTTGAGATAAAAAAAGAGTCAGGCATCTTACAGATGCCTGACTCTTTTTTTATGGTTAATGCTGATCAGCAAATAATGAAATGATGAATCATTACTCAATGATCTTTTCTATATGCGCCAATTTCCCATCTGCATTAATACCTTCCAATACAACCCTTAACTTTTTACTGATATCATTATTATAAAACTCCAATTGAACTTTTGGGTTCTTTGCATTCGTTAAAACAAAGGGATTCCAATATAATGTTGCTCTAGTATCCGGGGCAAAGTTTTTAACCGAATCACTATAATTGGGCGAAAAGAATTCCTGATATTTGGTGTAACCTGACAACAGCTTTTTCTCATCACGAAGACTGAACATTTCTTTTTTTTCATCTCCCTTTTTTGTATAAATGGCAATAACGCCACCACCGCCGTTTCCTACTGCTCCAACAAACGCACCAACAAACACTTTCACATAAGCGATCTCAGACATAGGAATTGATGCAATTACATTCATTGGATCAAAAGGATCATTAGGCATAGGCGGAAGATAAATCTCGTTTAAATAAATAGCCGGTATTCCTCCCCGAATTGAGACTTCATATGAAAGAGGTCCTGCAAATGCAGCATTTGTTTTAGCAACATAAAGCCCCGGAACACGGCTTTGCAGATACCTGAAAATATCATAATAAGTATAAGCTAAAGGATCATTCATAACATCTATTCTCGATCTGGCCTCAAACGAAAAGGCACCGGTTGTATATTTATCATTGGCTTTATCTAATGCTGATTTTTGTTTTACATTCGAAGTAACCGTTACGTCTTTTAGTGTTGTTGTACTTCTTATTTTTGCCAATCGCTTTTCCTCTTCAATAAAAAATTGTTCTCTTGCATATTGAGCAGGATCAAATTGTTTAAAGCTGTAATTTTCAAATCCCTTTAAAGAAAGGGCCGGAGTTGAAAAAGTATTTGTCTTAAAAAGGATGCTGGTCCTGTCTGCTAAATTCTTTTGTTTGAAACTGTAAAACACATTCACGGTATCAAAATAAATAAATCCACTTTTTGAAAAATCCCCGTTTTGTGCTACCGGAATAGGAGCGAACTGCTTACTGGAATCTCTAGTTAATAATATCAAAGTCATTAGTTCTTTTTCCTGGAGATCCCTGAATGCACGCCCTTTCACTGTTCCTTTAATTTCAATATAATCGCTCTCTGCAGGATAATTAATGGTTGGTAATTTTGACTCAGCTATATCATCCCATTTAAATCTCCGCCATCCATGCGTCAACATGACCAGATCTAAAAAATGTCTCGTGCTGTCTTCCTCATTTTCAAAATAGTCAGCCGGATTGCTGATCTTTCCTTTAATATCACTGCTTAATAATAATTGGGAGATGATCGTATTCTTCTCCTGAAACAATCCGGCATCTGTTACCGAAACCGACATATTTGCAAAAGCAGAATCCGGCACATCGATCTCAATAATATTTTTCTCTCTTCTCGCAGTAGATTTTGCAATACTATTGATAGTAGGAGTGAACTGATATTGATGATTGTTTACAAATACGATCCTTTCTGCAACAGGTTGCCATGCTGCATTGAACAGGGTTAATTGCAAAATACCAGTCGGATAATCAGCAGTATTGATCTCGGTCACAACAACGTTCTTATTTTCTAAATTTATTTTTGACTTCTTAAATACTTGCTGGTTCATATGTGCCAGTAAATACAGTGTTTTAAGACTTGAAGCTGCATCATCAGACCTTTGAACAGCAACCAATACTTTATTCTTTACAGACTGCACCTGAATGCCTGCAGCGGTTTTTTTAACAGCAGGCAAATGATTAAAACCAGGTTCACCGTTTTCATCCTTCCAGGAAACATAGTACTGTTCTGCTGCATTTATTTTATCAATAGTAAAGCTGCCCATACCGGCATGTTCTGTAAAAAACGAATCAAGGATCTCATCCTTACTGTTCTTGATGCTGCCTTTTACAGATACAGGTGTGCCGTTCTGATTCGTTGCGAGAAATGCGATCTTAGAATTCATTCCATTCACCAATTCTCCGCCTTCGGGAAAAAGGTGCAGTTCTGTTTTGGGCAGAACCAATGAATTTTCTTTGGGCTTTGGCTGATTTACAACAATGTCTTTTTCAAACAAAAAGGAAGAATCAAAATTGAGCATCCATTTAGTATAGGCCCTTACATGCAAAGTTGTAAGCGGATAGAGTTCAGGAATATCAAACTGCCCTTTTGCAGAAGAACCAAATACAGGAAAGAGATGGTGGGCAATTAATTTTCCTTTCGCATCATACCAATCAGCATAAATGGTCTTACTTACATTTGAAGACTCTGAACCCGCCATCAGATAGGCTTTGAACCAAATGGTCTCACCTTTATTATAAACTGATTTATCGAAGTGGATATGTATTTTCTCCTGTTGAAATTGATTGCCGTAAATATTCATTACAGAATCGATGTCTTGTGCAAAAAGCTGGTTGGAGATGAATACAAAAAAGAGAAGGCAGCTAAGGGTTAGTGGAAGACTTTTCATTGGAATAGTCGGTTTGGTACATATTCATACCAAAAATAATACCAAAACGGTGGGAACTATTAAAAATATGATAAATGCTTCCGGGGATTTTTCCCCGGAAGCATAGAAAAATTTTATAACACGAAACTCTTTCGAATAGTTTAAATGCTGAGCAGATTCCTCGTGCCTCGGAAAGACATACCATCCAGCCGCAGGAGGGATCTGTCAGCCAATAGTATAAAGCCCGGCAGATTCCTCCCTTATGCCAGGAATAACATAAAAATTAAAACGGCGCAACTTTAGTAACAATATCGCTGTACACTCTTGTAGGGTCACTGCCAATACCTGTAACTCTAAAAGCATATTCTTTACCGCTGTCTAAACCGCTAATGGTAATACTTGTAGCAGTATCACCAAGCACACGCCAAGCACTGGCTGCTGTAACCGGTGTTTCGGTGTATTCATACAAATAACTTCTTGCGCCGTTAATGGAATCAAGCCAAAGATCGATACAGCCCTTAGCCTGATTAACATCTGCACCAAAACCGGTTGGTTTAGCTAAAATGCCTACTGGTGCAGGCGTTTTGCTGCTGTCGAAGCCCGAACTTGCCAAAATAGCTTCATCGTTTTGGCCGTTTAACTGTACATACAAACCCAGATCATGCAAAAGCGATTCTAACTCCTGTCTTGCCTGATTTTTTAAAACAGTATCCTGCTTGGTGCCGTCTACAACCTTGCCCAACGCTGCACTGTATTTAGTAATAGCAGTTTGCAGGACGGTAAGGGCGGGTGTTGGGCTGGCAAAATTGGGATTGCCTGTCATGTTTTGCAGGATATGCTCAGACTTTTGATACAATCCTGAATCGGTGTAAGTGCCGAAATTCACTTTAACTCGTGTTGACATAATTGTGGTTTTTTATAGGTGAATAATGATTTGCAACCTGTTATACTATTTCAGACATGTATAAAAGCTTCGAGGGCAGCTTTAAAACAATATAGGCTTGCAGTAAAACTTATTGATCTTTCAGTAAAACTTGTTAGTCTTAAAGCAAAATTTGTTAATCTTAAAGCAAGACTTATTAGTCTTGAAACAAAACTTATTGATCATGCAGTAAAACTTATTAGTCTTAAAACAAACTTTATTAATCTTAATGCAAGACTTATTAATCTTGAAACAAACCTTATAAGTTTTGAAATAAACTTTGTTGAGTTTACTTCATCCCAGGTATTTTTTGCTACAACTAAACATTAGTTCAAATAAGCGAAATGCTTAGTTCTTTCATTTTTCAATCAATGAACAATCAAACATTCTGTGGGGGTTATAAAAACAATGCTTCCAAAAGCGAAACAAAGCAGTAGTTAATTATGCAGCATAAAAATAATTAATAAAGCTATTTATTTGCTTATATGTTTTATAATAAATTCTTAAAATTGATGAGATGAAAATACTGTCTGGAATAGGGCAACTGCTTTACTGAAAGAAGAAGGGAGGCAGATAATTCCTTAAATAACAATGTGTTATTTCTTCATAAAAACAAGCCTAATTACCGACTGTCATTGTTTTAGGCCTTTGCTGTTGAACATTATTTTAACCATCCTGTAACTTTTTATTTTTACTGCCGTTACACTTAAAATAAGCATCATGAAAAAAATAATAGTTGCATTCGCAGTTATGTTGTTGACAGCAAGTGCTGTGCAAGCACAAAAATTCGTATACGATAATAATGCAGAAAAAAGAAGTATCGGATCGTTTCATGCCATTGAAACCTCTGCAGGTATTCAGGTGATCATTACAAAAGGAAGCAAAGAAGAATTGGCTGTTAGTGCCAGTGAGAAGGAATTGATCGGCAAAGTGGAAACAGTGGTTAAAGATGGTGTATTAAAGATCTATCGCAATACTGATTGGCAGTTCTGGAATAATTTCAAAGACTGGCATATTAAGGTCTATGTGTCTTATGTGAACCTGGATGGTTTGGAAGCAAGCAGCGGTGCCAGTATCCATGGAACTGATGTTAAGTTCGATAAATTAACAGTAAAGCAAAGCAGTGGTGCTATGATCGATCTGTCCGGCAATGCAGATGCATTGCATGTGGATGGCAGCAGCGGCAGCATGTTTAAAGGATATGATCTTAAAACAACCACCTGTCAGGCTAATGTGAGCAGCGGTGCTGATGTGAAAGTAAACGTTACCAAAGAGATCTCTGCGAAAGCAAGCAGTGGCGGTTCTATCCGTTATGAAGGAGAAGCGACTATACGCGATATGCATATAAGCAGCGGCGGTTCGATAAGAAAACAAAATTGATGATTCCCTTCTTTATATAGGAATCCTCTTGAAATATCAGGAGGATTTTTTGTATAACCCGTCTAAAATGGTTTTTGAATTCACTATGTGAATTTTGATTGCCACGAATGCACGAATGCTCACGAATATTCGTGCATTCGTGGCAAATAATTTTAAATTTTAATAGCTTCTGTGGTAAAGATTTGCAAGGAAGCAGCATAAAACAGGCGGTAGCCTCTGCGTTAAAATGCCTTTTTGCAATCTGAAATCCCCAACTTATGCACAGTTTTTTCGCCGTAACAATTTGCTAATGGACAAAAAGCCATTTTTTGTTGTCTATATAAGTAATTGCATCATAAACCGTAAGATATGAAAACTCGATCGGAACAATTATTAGTGAATGCAGCAGGACAATTAATGCACGATCATGCATTTGATCATTTATCTGATGAAAAGCTGAATCAGATGAGGCAAAGTTTTAAAAGACTGGCTGACAGGAAGACTTCTCAGCCGGAAAGAGCAAAACACCAGAATGCCTTATTGGATCTTTGCAGTGAAGCTGATCTCTTCACCGAAACAACCACACCTCAATCATTGCAACAATGGTATGCGGTGATGCATTGTTTTGGTTTGAATCCTGATCAGATCGCATCAGGATCAGAAGAAGCAGAATAATTTATTTATTCAGCACAATCCTGAAAGTAGTGCCTTTGTTTTGTTCGCTGTGTTTCACAAAGATCTGTCCTTTGTGATATTGCTCAATGATCCGCTTAGTGAGCGTAAGCCCTAGTCCCCATCCGCGTTTCTTAGTTGTGAAACCCGGCTTGAATACCTTACTCACATTTTTTTTACTGATCCCTTTTCCTGAATCACTTATATCAATGAAAATATGCGCTGCATGTTCTTCGATATTGATATGGATATTGCCGTTTCCTTCCATGGCGTCCAATGCATTCTTTAATAAATTCTCTATCACCCAATCGAATAGTGGTGGTGAAACTTCGGCAATAATATTTTCTGATTGAGAATGTAAAGCGAATTCAACGTGCGAACCTGCTCTGCGTTTTATATAATCCACCATCAATTGCACTTGTGCAGTAATATTCTTTTCTTCGAGCTGCGGCAAGCTTCCGATTTTTCCAAAACGATCGGTGATCAATAATAAGCGGTTTACGTCTTTTTCAATCTCAGGAGCGATCTTTTCATTCTCTTTGATTCCTTTCAACATTTCTACCCAGCCCTGTAAACTGGTAACAGGTGTTCCTAACTGATGCGCTGTTTCCTTTGCCATGCCCGCCCATACCTGATTCTGTGTACTTTGATAATCGATGCGCTGTGCAATAAAGACAACTGCAATAAATAATGCAACGATCAGTAATTGAACTAAGGGATAATATTCCACTTCTTTTAATAAAACACTTTCGCCATAATAATATTTATTGGCTGTGTAGGGCGATTCTTTCAAAACGAGAATAATGGGTTTATTCTTTTGACCGAACTCTTTAAATTTTTGAGCGAGATAATTTTTATCAGATTTTACTTTACTGCTGTCGATATTCACATAATTGCCTGTGATACTGTCTTTCTCATTTGTTTCAATGATGGGAATGTAATTATTATCACTCGAGATCTTTACGGCAAGGTTTAAACTGCTGCTGTCTGATGCATGTAAAATCGTTTTTTGTGCTTCTACCCAGGCTTCTACATTCTGACGTTCTTCTTTGGCGATCTTTTTGGCAAGGTATTGCGAATAAAAAATGGTGCCGCTTACAATGCAGATGGCTATAAATGCCAGGGCAGTTCTCCAATTGAACCATTGCTGAATCATAGTTCTAAAATAAGATTAATTGTGTAACGATGTGGAAGAAAACTTAACCACAGAGTTAAAGAGGAAGAGAGGTACACGGAGATCAAAATGATTTCCATTAAATAATGGATATTAAGTTAAAGGGTCTGATGTCATGGTGAGGCACTCGAACCATGATTTTATAATGAACTATCTTTAGCACTCTTCGAGAGCCTCAGAGTGACAATCCTAAACTGGAATCATTGTCAGAATGGGTTCTTTCCAACAACACACAACTGATTAATATAAATAATACCGGGTAGTACAAAAAAAAGAGGCAGTTAGCGAATAACTGCCTCACGGCTTTATCTGAATATATGAATAAACTTATAGGCCTAAAAATCCGCCTTTCTTTAAATCTTTCTTTCCTTCTCCGATCTTGAATCCGTTATGATAGATAACGATCTTATATTCTCCTGCCTGAAATTTAGCTCCTGGCTTCCAGCTGAAAGATACGGGTAAAGATTTACCGGTAACATAATCAACTTCCACTTTATTGGAATAAGATACATCGCCTGCATCTCTTGATTTGAATGTTCCTTCAGAACCTGATGGTGTACCATCCGGATTGAATACACTAACATATAACGTCTTCTTTCCGCTTGGTGTAACACGATTCTCATCGAGTGAACAATTGATCACAAACAGATCAGCACGTTTTGCTGAAGACGTTTCTTTCTGACTGCCATCTCCTTTTACTTTTACTGCATTCACAGCAATGTTGGATGCGTGTAAAGTAGAAGCAAGGTCTTCTACATTTGCTTTTTCAGCCTGTGTTTTAGAAAGATTGGTTTGTAATTCACCTTTCTCATTGGTCAGCTGAGTTTTATCTGTATTCAATTGTTTATTGGTAGTAGTCAGTTCCTGATTTTCACCTTTTAATTTAGTGATCTCTGTAAATAATCCATCGATCTTGCCATTCAATTCGGTGATCATTTGTTTGGCTTGTTTCAGTTCAGCATCAGTTGCATTCTTTTTCTTTAAGATGCCGCCAATGTTTGATTTCAGTTTTAAGATCTCGCTGTTCTTTTCGGCCAATGCACCTGTTAATTGCACATTGCTTCCGGTTAAAGAATCGGCTCTTGCAGTTGCATCGTTAAACAAAGCCTGTAAAGAATCTTTGGCATTGCTAACAGTTACATACTGAATTTCTTTTTGGGTGATAACTTCTTTGCTTTTGCTTTTGTCATAGATCAAATATCCCCAAGTAAGTACCAATGCAGTGATCAACAGAGCATATATGGTCTTACGATTGTCTTTTTGAGGGGCCTGGGGTGTTGTGCCGGGTGAGTAACTCATAATGGTGATTTTTGTAAAGTTAGAATAACAGTTTGGTTTGTTATTGAAAATAATAAAAAGAATAAAGACATACCGAATTGGATGCCTTTATTCCTTTAAAGTTACTTATTTATAGTGAAGCAAAAAGACCGCCTTTTTTAAGTGTGGCATTTCCTTCGCCGATCTTATAGCCATTCTGGTAGATCTCTACTTTATAGTTGCCGATCTGGAATTTGCTTTCGTTTTGTTTCCAGTCATAGCTTACCGGTAATGGTTTGCCCTGTTCGTAATTAACAACCAGCTTTTCGCTGTATTTTTTATCACCATCTACTCTTGTTGTTATACTGTTTCCTTTAGTTACAACTGTTCCATCAGGATTTAAAACACATACATACAATTCTTTTTCTCCTGAAGGTGCGATCCTGTTTTCATCCAGTTGGAAAGAGATCCTCATCAGACTTGCTCTTTTTGCAGTGCTTGTTTCTTTTTCTTTTCCATTATTTTTCACATTAACTGCCTCAACATTAATATCAGAAGCATGCAATGTAGAAGCAACATCTTCTACATGTTGTTTTTCGAATGTAGTTCTTTGTAGTGTGTCCTGAAGATTTGCTTTATCAGTAATCAATTGTACTTTTTCAACAACCAATTGTTGTTTTTCGCCTTTCAGTTGTTCAATTTGAACATACAGTTCATTCACTTTTCCGTTCAATTCATCGATCATTGTTTTAGCACTGGTCAATTCTGCAGCAGTTGCATTTTTGTTTCTTAAAATGCTGCCGATATTAGCCTTCAGTCTTTGAATGTCTTTATTCTTTGCAGTAATGGTTCCGTTCAGTTTAGTATTACTGCCCATTAATGAATCTGCTTTGGCTGAAGCCTGATCAAATTCACGCTCCAATGCAGTCTTAGAACTGTCAACACTTATTACTTTTGTTTGTAATTGCTGAACAATTTCTGTAGATTTACTTTTGTCGTAGATAATATAACCCCAGGTAAGAGCCAATGCTGTTGTAAGTGCAAATACACTGTAGATTAATTTCTTGCTGTCTTTTTTTTGTGTCGGTTGACCGGTATTTGTTCCGGATGTTTGATCGTAACTCATGGTGTTGGATTTAAATAGTTAAACAAATAAAATAAAATATGTAATCTTCAATTCATAATTATGCTTTCTGATTTATTACTCATCGATATTGAAACTGTTCCTCAGTCAGAGGATTTTAGTTTGTTATCATTCGAGTGGCAAACTTTATTCTCTGACAAAATTTCCAAAACCGTGCCAGAAACTATTAGCCCTGAAGAGAGCTATAGAAAACGGGCCGGAATTTTAGCAGAGTTTGGTAAGATCGTATGTATTTCTACTGCATTCTTTCAGGAGAATGATAACAAAGAATTGTGTTTGAAAATGAAAAGCATTTCTGGGGATGATGAAATTGAATTACTGAGATCATTTTCATCCTTATGCGATAAGATGTATAAATACAATAAGAACTTTCAGTTTGCAGGACATAATATCAAAGAGTTCGATATTCCCTATATCTGTCGCAGGTTAATGATCGATCGACTGCCTTTGCCTGAATATTTGCAACTAAGTGATAAGAAGCCATGGGAAACCAAGATGTTCGATACCATGAACTGGTGGAAGTTCGGTGATAATAAGAATTATGTATCCCTGCATCTGCTGGCTTCTGTTCTGGGCATTCCAACTTCCAAATCAGATATTGATGGAAGTATGGTCCAGGATGTCTATTACAAAGAGAAGAACCTGCAAAGGATCGTTGACTATTGCCAGCGCGATGTGGTGGTTACGGCCAATATCATCCTCCGATTCATGAATCTGCCTGTTTTAAGTGAAGAAAAAATAATATTGGTAACCCAATAGTGTACAATAGAACTTTCACAAATTCGTTTTCCACAAGAATTCCCATCAACCGTCATCAATAGGCTATAGGCTTATCTTTGCGCCCATGATCGAAAAAATATTATCTGACTGGAAGAAAGGCAACTTCAAGCCCATTTATTGGCTGGAAGGAGAAGAGCCCTATTTCATTGATCAGCTAGTAGATTATGCCGAACATAAGATCCTGAGCGAAAGTGAGACCGGATTTAACCTTACTGTCTTCTACGGAAAGGATGCCGACTGGGCAGCAGTGGTCAATGCATGTAGACGTTATCCCATGTTTGCTGAGCGTCAGGTCGTTTTGCTGAAAGAAGCCCAGCAAATGAAGGATATTGATAAAATAGAAGGGTATATCGACAATCCTCTATCATCCACCATTTTCGTAGTAAGCTATAAAGACAAAAAAGTGGATGGCAGAAGCAAGCTTTCCAAAACATTGAAACAAAAAGGGGAGTTGCTCACTACCAAAAAGATCTATGATAATCAGTTGCCGGACTGGGCCAATCAAATGGTGCAGCAACATGGTCTTACCATTAATCAGCGTGCTTTGCTGATGCTCGTGGATCATATCGGCAATGATCTCATCCGCATACAAAACGAAATAGAAAAACTGGCCGTTAATCTGGGTGCCCGAAAGAACATCACTGAAGATGATATCGAGAACTATATTGGCGTTAGCAAAGAGTTCAATGTTTTTGAAATGCAGGATGCCATTGCCAAAAAGAATTTCAGTAAAGCTATTCGCATCATTCAATATTTCGAAGCCAATCCCAAAGCGGCCCCCATACAAATGATCTTACCTGCTTTGTATAATTTCTTCAGTAAAGTGTTCATGGTGTTTGGCGCAGGATCGAATGACGAGAAGCAAATTGCAACAGCACTGGGGATCAATCCTTATTTCATGAAAGATTATATGCAGGCCGCCAGAAACTACAGTTTTAATGGTGTTGAAAGGATCTTATTACTTCTGCACGAATACAATCTACGCAGTGTTGGTGTGCATGATGCCGGTACAGGCGATGCAGGTCTGATGAAAGAAATGGTGGTGAAGATGATGAACTGATTTATTATTGTCCTTTCAGTCATTTACCTCGCAAACACAACGAAAACCTTTTTCATTTTTAGGCACTTCTTCATCTTTCCTGATTTTATAAGATTTGGAATCAGCTTGAATCAAACTGCCTTCTTCTAAAAGCAATTCAGAGATCAATTTATTGTACATAATAAATATATCGTAAGCTGGACTATCCGATGCTTCCCAGTAAAATGGCATTTTATTTCTGCAATAGCTGTTTTTTTGAAATGCAGATTCCCATTCATCAATTTTGGGTAAGCGGTAATTTATCTTAGTAAAAAACTTATTTCTATCGGCAAAAGTATGAGACTTGGAAGAATAATATAGAAGTACCATGTCTGTGCGCCATTTGCAATACATTTTTGCTTGTTCATAGTTAATTCCGGCAACAGGGATATTGCGGATTTTTTTCTGCACTCCTAAATATTTTCTCAAAGAGATATTTGTATCTACACCTTTATAATAAATTTTATTAATTTGCATTTTGTCAATCAAATTCTTATTCTTCCAACGCCAAGTACTATCTCTAATAGCGAATAGTTTTTTTGTTTCGATACCAAATAGCGGGAGTTTTCTAAGGCTATCACTCATTTGTGGCGCCCAAAATTGTTCAATTGAAGCTAAAAATGTTGCGTAAGCAATATTGCTTATTGGCTCTTTGTCAATGTAAATATTATCTTTTATATAGAATGTGCCTTCAGGTATGGCTTTTTGTGCATTGCAATCAATAAAGCTCAAAGCTGAAATGAAAAATATTATAATGGAAAGTCTCATAGAAAATAGTTCTATCAATTTTCGACTAACTGTTCTTTATGTTTTGACTATGTGTTATTTCATTAACAGAGTTCCAACCCTTTATAATACCTTTTGATAAGTTGTAAAAAGCACTGAATAATAAGATGATAATACAAACCCTAAAAATAGTTTTCTTGTTAAATGAGTTTGTAAATGTCATATAGCAATATTTATGAATTAAGATTATAGCAAAGTTGTCAGATTACTAAAAATAATCAACTTTGTAATCATATTCAAATTGATTTTAAAATCCTTCAGCACGCAACATAAAAAAACTGCAAGCATTTTTATTGCTTGCAGTTCTATTAGTATGTTTTAATAATTAATCTACTGACTCCATCTACGCTGACTCATTGAACGTCTTGGTGCAAATGGTCTTGCATTCGAAGATGTTCTTGCATGTGAGGCTTTTGTTTCCTCATAACTCGGTTGCAGCATTTTGTAGGGATGTTCGTCCACTACAGGAATGGCTTGTGCAGTCAATTTATGAATATCGCGTAAGAAAACTTTTTCTTCTCTATCGCAGAAAGATAAAGCGATACCGCTGGCACCTGCTCTTCCTGTTCTGCCGATACGGTGAACATAAGTTTCAGGAATATTCGGTAATTCGAAATTGATCACATGCGATAGCAATTCAACATCAATACCTCTTGCAGCAATATCCGTTGCAACCAATACACGAATTTCTCCGTTCTTGAAATTGCTTAATGCTTTTTGACGAGCATTCTGTGATTTGTTACCGTGAATGGCATCTGTTTTTACATTGGCCCTGTTCAGTTCTTTGGCAACTTTATCAGCACCATGTTTGGTACG
>CAIKTE010000120.1 GCA_903830285.1 uncultured Chitinophagaceae bacterium
CACATACCTATACAGCTATTGGTATTTATAATGCAAAACTGATCACTACTAATTTGCATGGATGTTCAGCCACCACTTATCAAACAGTGCTGGTTACACCTGCTTCAAAACCAATGGACGTGATACCGGACTGTAATTTAACCAATGCATCTAAGATCACGCAGACAGTTGTTTTTGACAGAAGCACTACAGATTGGGCAAGCTCTAATTTGAAGTCAAAGAACTTTGCAAAATTCGATACCACTTTAGGAATACTCTTAGGTGTTAAGATCGTGAATAATGGATCATTTACTACTAACAATAAAGTAGAGATCACCGGTAATATACCAGACGATGCACATGGAGTTCCTCAAAAGAGACTCGTAACGATGCAGACAGATGGTACGATGGACTTTTATGCTCCTGGTTTCTTGTATGGTATCACACCGCTAAGTATCGTAGATACTTTTTCAGCAGCAACATATGATGGTCATTCAGATTTTGCCGGAACAAGTGGTAAGACTTTCGACCCGCATACCAGTGGAAAGTTAGATTCCGTAATATTTACAACCAGCGGAACTATGGCTCAATATATGGGCAAGGATTCTGTTGCATTGATAGCGTATACAAACACAAATTTTACTGGATCATTCCCAACAGGTAATTCCCAATCACAGACCAATACTACCGCAACCGATACGGCAACAATCGTTTATTTCTATTGTCCTGGTGCAGGTGGTGTAAACGGTGGTAATAATGGTGGATTGGAAAGCAAGAGTTTGGGTGATGCGATCGTGAAACGCGTATACAATAAGGCGTTCAACAGTTTGCAGCAACCTGTTAATTACAGTGTAATGACACCTGTTGCTGAAAGAACAGCCAGACCAACAACAATGGGAGTTGGTGCAGGTAAATTAACCTTGTCTGATATCTTACAACAGAAATTCAGCAAGTATAATTTCACATCCTATATCACTACACCAACAGATATACCATCCATCACTAATGCAACAGATGTATTGTCTATCGATTATACAGTTAGCAATCAGGCCAAAGCAGTAAGCTTTGGAACACAAACCAGCAATGCGGTATATGATCATACAAAAGCTGTTTGCGACAGATTGAAAGGATCCGTATTGATGGGTATACAGGATGTTGTTGTGAACAATATGAATATGGTTGCTTACACATTGAAAGATGCAGATGGCAATACAGAATATGCCATGAGTTTTGCCATAGGAGCGAAGACAGGCAGAAACAGTTATACATTACAATCCAACTGGCTGAATCAGGATTACACGCCGGATGAAACCATGTATAATATCCAACTATGGGCAGTATCACCAACCATGGTTAGTGATATGGCAGCAGAGATCATCAGTAATCTGCAATCTAACATGCCGCTGCAATATATCAGTGCTAAGAAATTACCTGATACTTATATTACTGCGGGCAACAGAAATAAAACAGATCTGTTGTTATCTGTAACAAATAATCAGACAAACAGCAATGGATATTTTGTGATAGAAGACAAATCAAATGAACTGTCAACTGGAACAGCTAAAAGAACAGTGCCATTCACTGTAGATGCAAACGGCAAGACAACGATCACAGTACCGATGAGTGATATTTATGAATCAACCATCAGCATGTACATCAACAACCAGTTACAGGATGTTGTATATATGGCAGACGGAACATGGTCATACGGTGCCGGTACAGGATCTGTAGTGAGTAGTTTCAAAGTAACCAATGATACGAACAAGACATATCTATCTGATGAGTTACCTGTGTTCAGAAATGTTCAGGTAAATGGTAATACTTCTAATTTTATTTCTGTATTCAAGTTATTGAAAGGCGGTGCAGCAATACAAGACCTGAGTGCTTACAAGACCTTGAAGTTTACAGCAGCAGGAGGATATAATCTGAGAGTAACATTGGTAAAGAACAGTATTGTAAACTGGGCAGACCAATACAATACAGTGATACCATTGGATAAGAATTCAAAAGATTACTTTATTTCCATGGATGCATTTATCTCAGCATTATCAAAGGATAAGATCAATGCAAATGATGTGACAACAGTTGTATTCTCAGTAGAAGTTGGAACCGGACAAAACAGTGCACTCAATACAAGCTTTAGCAGTATCAGTTTTGCTAAACAGGAAGCTAGTTACTTGCAAAGCCTGAGTGAAAAAGAAGTATTGGTGTATCCAAATCCTGCAACAGGGAACAAATTCACTTGCAGTTTCATGAGCGATAAATCAGCACAGTTAACATTGAGGGTCATTGAAATGACAACAGGAAAGCTGATGCAAACACAGCAGGTAGCTGCAGTGCCTGGTATCAATAATGTACAGGTTGGTATCAACAGAAAGAATGCAGGTAATAGTATTTATCTGATCGCATTAGACGGAGATAATGTACAGTACAAGAAAGCCAAGGTTATTGCAGGCAATTAATAATATTGTCGAAAGGATATAGGATAAAATAAAAAGTCCCGAAGGAAACTTCGGGACTTTTTATTTGTGTAAACTTATTTATCGTATTAGATTGTTGATTTTAAGAACGAGAGTCGTTCCTCCTTCGCTTAGGCTATGAAGGATAAATAAAGCTGTGGAGGATAAAGAATCGTGAATCGCTAGTTTGGTTCTTCACTTGCGATTTACGACTAACGATTATCGAAGTGATGTAATTGAACAGTACGAATTATTGATACAATAAAAATACTATGTCTGAAGGATAGCGCTGGGAAAAACAAATGCAGAATAAAAAACTAATTACACTTCTTTCCAGGTATGATCTGCCAGCAATAGAACAGAAGCTATAAATTGCTTGAAAGGCCCGCTGCCGCCCCATTCCTGCGGGGCTACCAATGATAAAATATGACTGCTGTCTTTTCTTTCATATACATGGTAGACCTGACCGATCTGGGGTTTAAAACTGATGCCCGCTTCATAGATCATCATGCTTAATTCTTTTCGCTTTCTTATTTCCTGTGCCTGTCTTGCCAATAGTTCGATCTGTTGTTTGATCTGATCCAACTGCATATTGGTCTGTTCTTCCATGGCTGTTAAAGCCTTGTGTTTGATCACGCCTTCTTTGGTAGGACGAATAGCAACACTGCCAACTGAAGATGCATAAGGCAATACGCTTAATTGTTTATGATAGACTTCGATATTGGTAAAAGGCTTTTGTTCCTGATCAATACCTTTCTGAGTCAATTTCAAATAACCATTCGAAAGAATTTCATGCAGTACTTCCAGGATCAATTTATCTTCTTTAATAAAACTTGTTTTGATAGCTGATGCATTGATGATCTCTCCCTTGATCGTGTCTGCTAATTCCTGATCATTGAAAGGATGCAATTCGCCATCAGGAACGAGCTCATACTGTGTATAGAAAGCTTCGTTATCCATACTCACCCAATTGATGCTGATGCTTAATGCATGACCGTTACGGATACTTTCAATTTTGTAATTACCACTCTTGGGGGCAGTGCCGAAATGAAAATCGCATTTCTCAGGGAACAATTGCCAGGATGCTAAAAAATTATATGCTTGTACCATTATATCTGAACTAATTTATTATTAACTTTTATCAGAGCAACATATTTCAAAAGTTAGATGTCATGCTGAGGCTCTCGAAGCATGAATTTTTGAAACTATATTTCATTCGATTCATTTTTATTAGTTCTGAGAGCAGCAAGCTTTTTTATTTCATCCCAATCTTCTTTAAATAATGCTTCTTTCTTTTTTCTGTTCCAACCCTTTACTTGTTTTTCAAAAGCAATTGCTTGTTCTATGAATTGAAACCTTAGATAATATTTTAAAATAACTGGCCTTCTGCTATATGTAAAACAACTTGTATCAATTCCATTATTATGTTCAATCAATCTTCTTTCAACATCATTTGTTACACCTGTATAATAAAAACCATCTACACATTCAACTATATACACATAGTAATTGTGGTTTAGTTTCATAGATGAAAGTTATAGATAATTTGAATTCATGTCATACTTAGGCTTCCGAAGCAAAACCTTCGAAAATCATCAGTTAATCGAATTCACCCTTCGAGCGCCTCAGGGTGACAACCCGTTTTGAATGATGATTGTCATGGTGAGGCACTCGAACCATGAATTTATGAAACGATATTTTGAATTCACCCTTCGAGCGCCTCAGGGGTGACATCATGATTTAAATGTTGAAAGTTCGTTGTTAATATCATACTTATATTATTGTAACAACATTAAACTGCAAAGGTTCTTTATTTAATTAAAATAAAAAAGGAGTGTCGTTAATAACGACACTCCTTTTAAAAAGATCAAATGACCTATTGCACATTAAATGCTACTGCAATATCAGACCATTTCAAAGTTACTTTACCTGATTTGTCTGCAACAATCGTAAACTTTTCTGAAGCAGGATTCAGTTTGCTGCTTTTCACTTTTACACGTAAAACATCATCAGCTTCTTTATAAGTAAATGCACCCCATTGTTTCCATGTTTTATTGAAGATGATGGTCCAGTTGTCACCATCCACCAATGTAAAAAAGCCGTATTTACCTGCTTTTAAAGTCTGTCCTTCCACTTTTACGTCTTTACTTACTTCAAATACAGTGGCTTCATTGGCGCCTGTTCTCCATACCTGACCGTCCTTGGGTTCAAGGTCTTTACCTACTGTGCGTCCTTTTACAGAAGGCTGACTGTAATCAAAACTGATGACAGTTCCGTTTTGCAATGTAGCTTCTGCCTTTGCAGGAGGGCTTGGGCGTTTGCTTTTATCTTCCTGTGCTATTGCAATAGAACTGATGAATGTTGCGGCAACTACTGCCAATGCGAATATCTTTTTCATATGTATTGTTTATGATAGTTTGAGGATTAAAGTTAATTCGATTTATGTATTAAGAACATATTTTTTATGAATGGCTGGTTTTATGATCAGCTGTTGTACTTCAAGACTTCCCGGGAGCATGCTTTAATTCACGATCACAAAATCGGGCCGTTTAATGAACTGGCTATTATATCTAAAACTAAGATCACTGGTTACGGTTACATTAAAATGGGTCATATCATTTGTAACTCGCGGAAAATAAAAGATCTTCAATTCGATGGTCCCAAATACCAGGTTCTCATTTCTTGTTCTTAAACCGGCACCAACACTCACATAGCCATCACCTTCTGAAATAGGTTTACCCATTGGTTTTAAATAAGTGATACTTCCAAAACTAAAAGGGGCAAAGCTGAAGCCGAAGAATTTCCATGTGTTATAAAAAACAGATTGCAAGTTACCCGTTAATCTTGTGGAGGCCGTAGTATCGGGATTTGCAAATTGCGGTATGCCATAACTGCTGTTCAATACCAATGGTTCATTTAGAAAAGTATTGAACTGTTGCGTGAAACTTCCGGTGAAATAATGCCTGATCAGCCATCTGGAATGTTTTACCCTTCTAAGTTTTGAGAAAGCTTCCAAACTGGCGAGTACACTGATATCCTGAAAATTTCCTTCATTGAAATATCCGCCAGCTTTGAATTCAAAATTGAAATAATCCTTGTTTTTACTGAAATAATTACGTTGAAGGTCTACACCGAGATAAGGTCTTACATATTGACTTTTATCTGTCCATCCGGCGATCGCAGAATAATTAAAACCTTCGGGCACATCCTCATTTCTACCGAAACCATAAATAAATGAAGTTCTGTAAAACTCCTGTCTGAATATGCTGTAAGCTGCTAAAACACTGGTCTGATTGGCGTATAAATAATTATAAACCGTCTTGTATTTTAAAGGGATCTGTGAAAAGTTTGTATTGATGAATCTTACTGCAAGGAATTCTCTGTCCCGTCTTTTAACAGTACTATGTAACAGATTATGACCTGTGATATTATAACCAACCCATGCATCCGTAGAAGTATAACGGTAATTAAAATCTTGGAGAAACAATGAGTCGACTATATAATCATTGCGGGTAAAATGCAGTGAAGTTTGAATTTCGCCGGTCCAGAAATAATAAGGACTTACCAACGGAAGTGTCAATTTTGTATAGACCGTATTTTCTTCCCGTCTGCCACTGTTAAATGCAGGATTTATATTTTGATACCCGGCTGTAAGGTCAATGAAACTTCCTTTGATATTTCTTCTGGTATACTCGATACCAAAACCTGTTTTAGGATCACGGTTATAATCAAAAAGGGTTTGTATATCGATCCTGTCGCCACGCCCTCTGAAATTATCATCAGTACCTTCCAGGAAAAGACTGCTTGAATTATCTACAGTAGCAGTACCACTGATGGGGAATACCTCTTTATAATAAACGATCACATCAACAGAATCAATATTGGAATCATCACCCGTCACTTCATGTATGCTGATCCTTGCATCCTGTAAATAAGGGATCGTTCTCAGGAACCTGTCATTATCAGCCATCAGATAGGGAAGCAGTGAATCTCCTGATTTAAAGAACAGATCATTGCGTATTGTTTTTTCGGTGGGACTAACGTGTAATTTATCACCCATCCGGCTTAAAAAACCATCAAATGTCTTAGCTGTATCATTTACAGATTGTCCGAAGTTGACTTTTCTGATAATGATCTTTCTAATGATATTTCCTTTGTAGATAATATAAGGATCGATGTTTTTTACAATGGAGAGTAAAGAAGAGTCTGCATTCGGATTGTTGCTGATCGCAATGCTTTGTCCTAATTTTCCTAGTAATCCTTTTTTCTTGGCAAGAAAGAATGTATCGCTCTTATTACTGCTTTCCTGAGCATGCACAAAGGATATCAGCAATAACAGAAATAGTATAATAAGATTGCGTCGTAAAACAGAACGCATGGTTGCTTGCACTTGTATGTAAAAAAATTAGGTAAATGAAATAATTTACAATTTAACCAATCGTACGCTAATAGCCATTTAATTATGAACGTTTAAGAGTAAAGAGGAACTCTCGGTTCGTGATGTCACCCTGTCCATAGGACTCCTTTGGAGAGGCTCTCGAAGGGTGAATTATAAAAGAGATTCCGTTCATCATGCTTCGAGAGCCTCAGTATGACATCAGGATTCTGATTTTAAAAACATTGTAAATAGATACTAAACATTACAATTTTTTATCCAGCACCACAAAAACCAATTCCTGTTTAGGAATACCAAATCTGGGATCATGTGGAAAGGGTTTTGTTTCACCTGTTCGTTGATAACCTCTGCGTTCATACCATTCGATCAATTCTTTGCGAACAGAAATAACAGTCATCAGTATCGACTCAGCATGATGGTCAATTGCATATTGTTCAGCCGCTGCCAATAATGATTTGCCAATGCCGCCTGCCTGTAATTCGGGAGCAACGGTTAGCATTCCCAAATATATTTTCTTGTACTGTTCTTGCAGATATACACAGGCGATGATCTGATCGGAAGCATCGCAACACTTTAAAATTGTGTCAGTTGTACTTTGAATGATGGATGTCAAAGATGCGGCATCTGTTCTTGATCCGTCTAATAGATCAGCTTCTGTGGTCCATCCTTTTTTGGAACTTTCGCCCCTGTAAGCACTATTTACTAATTTTACCAAAGCCGGTATATCATCTAACTGCGAAGGCAATATTTTGAAAGATTGGGTCATGCTGCAAATATCAGTTCTTCATTGTAAAACAGATACGATTTTTTATATTTACGGAAGATGATTTTACTCATTTTTCGTCGCTGTTAATGCGTTTAACTTGTATTTCAAAATGCAGCTAACGCATTTTCTATTCACCTAAAAAACATTTGCTATGCCAGAGTTTGATACCGCTCACGTCAAAAACATCGCGCTGCTTGGACATTCCGGCAGCGGGAAAACAACCTTAGCAGAAAGCATGTTATTCGAAGCAGGGTTGATCAATCGCCGCGGAACTATTGAAGAAAAAAATACTGTCAGCGATTACACAGAATTAGAACAGGAAAGAGGTAATTCCATTTTTTCAAAACTATTACATACGCGTTGGCGCGGATTTAAGATCAATATTATTGATACGCCGGGCTATGATGATTTTGCCAGCGAAGTGATCAGTGCTTTGCGTGTGGCCGATACAGGTGTTGTTCTGTTGAATGCAGCCATGGGCGTGGAAGTGGGTACAGATATTATAATGGAATATACCGATGAATTTAAAACACCTACCATACTTGCCATTAATCAATTAGACCACAGCAAAGCCGATTTCGATAAAACAGTTCGAGAAGCAAAAGATCATTTCGGAAGTCATATCGTTGTGGTACAATATCCTTTGAATCAGGGGGAAGGTTTTAATGCGATTGTCGATGTATTGAATATGGTCTTATATCAATATCCATCTGAAGGAGGCAAACCGCAGAAATTGCCAATACCTGATAATGAAAAAGCAAAAGCAGAAAATCTGCACAAAGAACTCATTGAAGCCATTGCAGGAAATGATGAAGCATTAATGGAAAAATATTTTGATAAAGGCGAATTGAGTGAAGATGAAATGAAAGCAGGTTTGCATTTATCCATGCTGCGCCATGATCTGTTTCCCGTATTCTGTATCTCAGCAAAACTAAATATGGGTGCAGGAAGATTGATGGGCTTTATAGACAATGTTTGTCCTCCTGCCAATGAAATGCCTGCACAAACAACCCTTGACGGAAAACAACTGCCTTGCGATGCAAACGGCCCTGCCTGTATCTTTATTTATAAAACGATCTCAGAACCGCATATCGGCGATCTGAGTTTCTTTAAAGTATATTCCGGTACAGTAAAGAGCGGAATGGAATTGGTAAATGAAACTACCGGTACATTCGAAAAACTGAATCAGTTATTTGTAGTAGAAGGAAATAAAAGAACAAATGTTACCGAACTGGTAGCAGGTGATATCGGTGCTACTTTAAAATTAAAGAATACGCATGTTAATAATACATTGCATGAAAAAGGTAAACAAATAGAATTAGCGCCTATTGTTTTTCCAACTCCTAAAATGAGTATTGCCATTGCCAATGCAAAACGCGGTGAAGAAGATAAACTGGCTACAGCTTTACATCAATTAAAAGAAGAAGATCCTACAGTACAGGTAGAGGTTTCGGGTGAATTAAAACAAACATTATTGCATTGTCAGGGTGATATGCATTTGAACGTGATCAAATGGAAACTGGAGCATCAGTATAAACTGGATGTTCAGTTCTTTAAACCAAAGATCGCTTACAGAGAAACCATCCGCAGATCGGCCGAAGCAAGTTATCGTCATAAAAAACAATCAGGTGGTGCAGGACAATTTGGTGAAGTTACCATGCGCATCGAACCATGGCATGAAGGAATGCCTGATCCTGTTGGATTGAATGTAAGAGGCAGGGATGAATATCCATTGCCATGGGGCGGTAAATTGGTTTACTTTAATTGCATTGTTGGTGGTGTGATCGATCTTCGTTTTCTTCCATCAATCATGAAAGGAGTGATGGAAAAAATGCAGGAAGGACCATTAACAGGTTCGCATGTAAGAGATATTCGGGTAAGTGTGTTTGACGGAAAGATGCATCCGGTTGACAGTAATGATATGGCTTTTAAATTAGCCGGTATCATGGCATTCAAAGATGCATTTCAGCATGCCGATCCGCAATTATTGGAACCTATGTATATTTTAGAAGTATTATGTCCCGATGAATTAACAGGTAATATCATGGGCGATCTGCAAACACGCAGGGCCATTGTAGAAGGCTTTGATGCAGAAGGACATTTTACCGTTGTAAAAGCAAAAGTACCCTATGCAGAAATGTATCAGTATGCATCCACCTTGCGTTCCTTATCACAGGGAAGAGCAAGATTCAGAATGCGTTTCGATCATTATGCAGCCGTTCCTTTTGATCTGCAAAAGAAATTAGCCGAAACATATCATAATGCAGAGGTATTAGAAGAAGCGTAGTGTTTCTTGTTTTAAAAAAAGATCCTGCTGCATTTTGTAGCAGGATCTTTTTTATGTCATTCCGAGTCACTCGAAGTATGTTGAACGAAATGTTTTTGTCATGCTGAGGCACTCGAAGCATGATGAACGAGCAGCTTCATTTAATCGAATTCACCTTTCGAGCGCCTCAAGGTGACAGCACGTTATTTAATTGGCAATCGAAATGCCTTTATTACGATAAATTAGTAAGGGAAAAATCCCCATTTGTTTTGGTCTTGTTTTGGTCTTGTTTTGGTCTTGCTTTGGTATTGCTTTGGTCTTGTATTGCTCATGTTTTGCTCTAGCAAAAGCAGACCAAAAGGAAACCAAAAGAAGACAAAAAGGAGAGAAGAACAAGACCAAAACAAGGTAGGGAGGAGAGTGCCCTTAAATTACGAGCTTCTCAAAAGAGTTGCGGCTGCTGAATTGATAAATTGTATTAGCGCAATAACAAGACAAAAAGTACAATAATAAATTATTGATTTTCAAACGTATAAAAAAAACATCCTGCGCGTCTATTAAGAGAATAAATTAGAGAAGTTATTTCTTCAAACAAAAAGTCTTATACATCTCCCAAAGAACTAAACTTACCGCTCCAAGACCTGCAAGAAATCCAGCGATCACTAAAAGACGGTCGTTCCTCTTCCTTGTTATTAAATCGCTTTTAATTGCCTCCATTTTTAATTCATCGTCAATTTTCTTTTGAATATACCCACCGTATTCGCAAAATAATCTTCCACTTACTGAAATTTGGTAATTTGTATTATCCTGATGTTTTATTACATATCCATCAGAAACAAAATGTTCTAATATTTCCCTTACTTCATCTGTATTTTTTAATTCAAAATCTCCTAACCAATGATGTAATTGTTTTACCTTATCATTACTATTATTCATTTTTTTTAGAAAAACAGTTAATAATTCTGCTGTAATCATAATCTAAGTTTCTACTAAAATAGAAACAAATTAGTAGATTTATTATATAAATCCACTTTATGAATTGGGAAGGAATAATTGTAGATATTTTTAAATACTCTCTTATTGCATCAGGTGTTATAATCGTTTATTATGTAAGCCACGGTTATGCAAAGAAAATACCAACCCAAAAACTAAAACTATCAATAATTGCTGTTACAATTATTTTTGGACTATCAGTATTTATGTCATACCCGCATTATTATAAAATTGGAATAGAAACCTTCATAGTTTTAACAACTACTTCACTATTGGGAATATTTTTATCTGCTAAGTGAAATAACATAATATAAATCATGTTATAATATACTCTTACGTGCATTTGCAGTTTGTTGGTTTTCCTTCTTGTCACAAAGCCAAAAAATAAATGCTGCCCTCCCAGTGTTTTTCACCAGTAGGTTTCTCAGATACGTTATATCCAAAACTGTCGTCGCTTCTGACATGCGTCATCAATTACTTATTTTAAAATACAAGCTTTACTATTATATTAGTATCAATTAAACAAGGTTTCGAAAACTGCGATAGATGATTTTTAAACCATTAAAAATAAATCAGGATGCAAAACAATAATTACACAGCAACAATTACAGTTGCAAGATCTCCGCAAGATGTTTTTAAAGCAATCAATAGCGTTTCGAATTGGTGGTCAGAAAATATAGATGGCAATTCAGAAAACCTGAATGATGTTTTCAAAGTTAACTTTGGAGGTGATACTTTTGTCACACACCAATTAATTGAACTTGTTCCCGATAAAAAAATTGTTTGGCTTGTTACCGACTGCTGGCTGCCCTGGCTAAATGATAAAACAGAATGGACAAATACTAAAATGAATTTTGATATCTCATCAGAAAATAATTCAACAATAATTCATTTTACGCATATCGGTTTAGTTCCTGAAGTGGAATGCTACGAGAGTTGCGTAAAAGGTTGGGACCAATATGTAAAAGGCAGTTTGCTGAAGTTAATTAAAGAAGGGAAAGGGGATCCGCAAAAGAAAGTGTGATTATCTAACGAAAAGATTATGTCAATGCTGTCCAAAGGACTCCGTTGGAGAGGCACTCGAAGCATGATGAACGAAAAGTATCCGTTAATCGAATTCACCCTTCGAGAGCCTCAGGGTGACAGCTCGTTTTATAATTGACTTTTCATG
>CAIKTE010000121.1 GCA_903830285.1 uncultured Chitinophagaceae bacterium
AAAATGTTTCTGCTGCCAATAAAAATTATTTTATTCTTCCTTATCATGCAGTAAAAATTACAAAGAATTTAGAAGCAACAATTGTTTCACCGTATCATCGCATGACATCGATTGAAAAAGTTGGAGATAAAGATCCCGAAGTATATCGTTTCTGGAGCACCAAAGAAATAAGAGAAACTATCGAAAAATTAAAAGCGATGACTGTTTCGAAAGATTGATTTACGGAACAGGATCATGCCCATGTCCGCCCCAGGGATGACATGATGCAATTCTTTTCATTGCCAACCATCCGCCTTTAAACAATCCATATTTTTTTAATGCTTCAATGGCATATTGCGAGCAAGTGGGTGTGTATCTGCATTTGGGACCAATGGCAGGAGAAATAACATAATGATAAAATTTTATCAGCAGTATAAATGGATAACTAATTATTTGTAGCAGAATTTTCATTCAACTGTTTTATCAGTTTATCAATTAGCAATGGAATTTTATTTTGTAAGGTTTCAAAATCGGGCAAGGTCTTATCAATAAATAAAAAGAAGACTATAACCTTTTTATTGTTTGCATTTACAAAATCTAACAATGGTTGTTTGTTTAAACGATAAGCTTCACGTAGTAATCTTTTAATTCTGTTTCTGTCAACAGCTTTTTTAAAATTTCTGCTGCTAACACCAACACCAACTTTTACAGGAAAATCTAGAACAGCATCTGTTTCATTAAACATTGCTTTCACTGGAAAAACAGAAACAGATTTACCAACCGTAAATAATTGATCCATCAATTTACGGCTCTTCAATTTTTCTTTTGATTGATATGAAAATGGTTTTGCCAATAACTAAATCTATAAAACTAAAAAAGCCCCACCAAAAGATGAGGCTAAATATTTTTTGCGGCCAGGTGCCCGATAATTATTTCAGTCCTTTCTCGTCAGAAATAGTTAATTTCTTACGGCCCTTCGCTCTGCGGCTGGCTAATACTTTGCGGCCATTGGCAGTTTGCATGCGCTTACGGAATCCGTGAACAGATTTACGACGGCGTGTATGCGGTTGAAATGTACGTTTCATGATAATTTTATTTTACTAACCCGATAATATTATTTCAACTTCAACGGCGGCCACCATGCCACTGTTTTGTGAAAGGACGGCGAAGGTAAGGACTTGAACTTAATTTTAGAAGGATTTAAGCCAGAATTTTTGTAGTTCGGGCTGTAAAATAACAATTTAAAGGCTGTTGCCACATTTGCCTAGTCGTTTCCTATTAGGGCGGCGACCTCTTCGCCTTGATCAGGCTTGGCGAAGAATCAGAATATCTCACTGTTCGAAACAAAGAAACAGCCTTAAAATCAGCCGGATTAGAAAAGAATCTTTGATATAAATGCATTTTCCCGGATATAATTGCTGTATTTCCTGGACGCAATGCCCTATTTCCTGGTGGAAATGGTCTGTTTCCTATACGCTTAGCTCCATTTCCTGCTGAAAATGCTCTATTTCTTGTACGCTAAGCCTCATTTCCTGGTGGAAATGCTCTATTTCCTGTACGCAATGTCTTATTTCTTAGTGGAAATGGTCTGTTTTCTGTACGCGTAGATTTATTGTTGGGTTACAATATTCCATTGTATGGTTACAATGCATCTTTGTAAGGATACATTATCCCATTAAATTGCTACTCAGCAATTCAACACTATTGAGCCGATAGATAGAGGTGTTTGGAGCTTATCTTCTTTCCAAAGAAGATTTCGGCATGTTTATCGAAATCAGTGGTAGAATCGGTTGTATAAAACTGAAGACTGTTTTTTTTGCTGCATCTTTCTTCCATATCGGAATGTCGTTTCAGATAATCTGCCAATCCATTCGCAACAATTTCACCCTGTGAAACAATGGCTGTTCCCACAGGAGTATATTCTTTTATTTTATCGATCAATAAGGGATAATGCGTACAAGCGAGTAAAAGCACATCAATTTTTTCTGACTGATGCATTAAATGATCCAAATGTTTTTTTACAAAATGATCAGCTCCCTTCGATAAATGTTCGTTGGTTTCGATCAATGGGACCCAGATGGGGCAAGCTTCCTGAAACACTTTTAGTTCCGGAAAAAATTTAGCGATTTCTATTGGATAAGAATCAGACAGCACCGTTCCGGTTGTTCCCAGAATACCTACATGTTTAGTTTCAGAATAATTGCCGATGATCTCGGTGGTAGGTCTGATCACTCCCAACACTCTTTTTGTTGCATCTATTCTAGGAAGATCATTTTGCTGAATGGTTCGCAAAGCCTTTGCAGAAGCCGTGTTGCAGGCCAAAATAACCAAGGAACAACCCTGTTTAAAAAACCATTGTACACATTCTAATGTGTATTGATATACAGTTTCGAAACTCCTGGAACCATAAGGCGCTCGGGCATTATCGCCCAGATAGATATAATCGTATTGAGGAAGTTTGGAAACTATTTCTTTTAAAACAGTTAATCCGCCGTAGCCGCTGTCAAAAACACCAATGGGGCCTTTTGTTTGCATGGCACAAAAATAAGAACCATCCTGCGAAATACAGGATGGTTCTTTTATTCGAAGTAATTTATCAATTAGTGTTTAACAGGAGGCTTGCTGGCCGGAGTTGACGGTTTAGTATCAGTAACACCGGTAGGTAATCCTTGTGCTTTTAAAGCATCAATAACTTCCTTAGGTAAAGTGAGCTTTAATTTTTGAGCTACTTTGATGGAGATATTATCACCCAATCCACCGGGGATTATACAAGCATCTTTCTTCAACACCCAGGTATATTTTTGTTCAGCAACAATTTCCTGAAATGCAGCATATACTTTTTCAAGATAAGGTTGCAACAATTGACTTTGTTTTGCCTGCAATGCTTGTTGCTGATATTGCTGCCAGTTTACAATTTTATTATAATGAGCAGCAATTTCTTTTTGCATGATGGCTCTAACTCCACCGGGCATAGTAGCAGAATCTTTCTTATATACACTATCCTTACGTTTGAATTCGCTTAATTCATAATCATATTCTGTTTTCAGAGAATCCTGTGCATATTGATCCAATGCAGCTTGCACTTTCTGAATATCAGGAAATAATCCCAAAACACTTTCTTCGTCAAATACACCGATTTTTATTGGCTGGGCTTGCGCATTAGTGCTGCTTGAAAAAACAAGGCTTACCGTAAAAGCCACACACACTACTAAAATTTTCTTCATTGTTGTTGTTTTATATTTTGTTGATGGTTTTGTTTAGTTCTTGATCCCTAATTCACGGAGCACATCATCGCTCTTATCCAATTTCGGGTCGGCAAATATAACGGTAATTCCTTCACTTTTATCGAGTACAAAATCGTAAGACCGTGCTACTGCTATTTTTTGTATGGCATTATAGACTTTATCCTGCACAGGCTTTACTAATCTTTGTCTTTCCTTAAAGAGATCACCCTCATAACCGAATCTTCTCTTTTGCAGCTCTCTAACCTCTTTTTCTTTATTAAAAAGCTCAGTTTCTCTTTTCTTTTTCAATTCTTCACTCAGCATGAATTGCTCGGCATCATAATTCTTATACATCCTGTCCAATTCTGCCTGTTTATCGTCGATCTCTTTTTGCCATTGAGCCGAAATGTCTTTCAATTTTTTATCTGCGTCTTTGTATTCGGGAACTTTATCCAATATGTATTTAGTGTCGATGACCGCATATCGTTGGGCATAAGATCCACCAAAAACAAGCAATAGGATGCAAATAGAAAGGATAAACTTTTTCATACAGAAATTTTAATGATGAACAAACTATTATTCAGGTTCAAATCCTAACATGAATGTAAACTTAGATGCATTCTTTAAAGGCGAACCAGGCGTTATTCTATCCAATCCTATGCCATAATCAAATCCCAATAAACCAAACATAGGCAGGAAGAACCGCATACCCACACCCACAGACCTTCTCAGCAAAAATGGATTATATTCTTTGATATCATACCATCCATTGGCTGCTTCAAAAAAGCCCAATGCATAAATAGTACTGCTTGGATTCAAACTCAGCGGATATCTCAACTCCATCACATATTTATTGAACATCGTGAAATAAGTGCTTGCTCCGGACTGGTCAGGATTTACTTTCACATCTGAAGTTTGGTAAACAGGATACCCTCTTTGAGAGATGATATCATATCCCAACAAAGCATATTGATTGCTTAAACCCGCATCTCCCAGTTGGTAACGTTCAAATGGAGATATCTGCAGTTTTGGATTAAATCTTCCCAAAAATCCAAACTTAGCTGCCACTTTCAAGATCAAAGCCTTATTGTGTTCTGCTCCATGGAAATTGGTCAATGGCAAATACCATTCGCTGTTAAAGCGCCATTTGTGATATTCGATCCACGTGTATGGATTGCTGCTATTTACCACATTCGGGTCAATTAAAGAATATGGCGGCGTTATTTGCAGGCTTAACAAAAAGTTAGAACCTCCAACAGGGAAAGTTGTTCCATTAATAGAAGAACGCTGAACAGCGAATTTCACACTTAAGTTATTAGAATATCCGTTATTAAATCCGGGCAATCCAATAGGACTGATATAATAATTCACCAACTGATATCGCACATAACTTAATCCGACAGATGCAGAAAAATAGTTATCCGGCCAATTTAGCTGCTTACCTAAACTGATTGTTGCACCGGTTGTTCGCAGATAAGAATTGTTTGCGGCCGAACTTGTGTATCTACCCGTTGCAGGATCATATGCATTCGAATACTTTGTATCATAGATAGAAAAAGTAAGCGAGTTTCTTTTTTTGCCCCCTAACCATGGTTCTGTAAAAGAGAAATTATATGATCTGAATGCTTTACCATTACTCTGAATACGGAAGCTGAGTTTTTGTCCGTCTCCCATCGGTAAAGGATCCCATGCATCTTTTTTGAAGATATTCCTCAAAGAAAAGTTATTGAATGTAATACCCACTGTTCCGGTCAGGCCGATCGTTCCGCCCCAACCCGCACTTAATTCCAGCTGATCACTTGATTTCTCTTCCAGAGAATAATTGATATCCACTGTTCCATCTTCAGGATTAGGAACAGGTGTAGGAACGATTTTTTCCTGATTGAAGAAATTCAATTGTCCGATCTCACGTATAGAACGCATTAGATCTTGCCTGCTGAATTTTTCGCCGGGTATGGTTCTGATCTCTCGTCTGATCACATACTCTTTTGTTTTCTCATTGCCCGCAATACGAACATTTTTAATAGTGGCCTGAGGGCCTTCTACGATCCTAATTTCATAATCGATGGTATCGTTATATACTGCAGTTTCAACAGGATCGGTCCTGAAAAATAAATACCCATCATCCATATACAGACCATTCACATCGCCACCTTCAGGAGGTCCGCCGCCTTTACCTAAACGCTTATTCAGCAATTCTAAATTGTAAATATCTCCTTTTCTAATTCCGAGAATGGTACTCAACAAAGAATCCGGATATTTTGTATTTCCTCTCCAGCTAATATTTCCAAACCGGTATCTATGCCCTTCATTCATTTTAAGATCAATGTTCAAAGCTCCCTGCGGATTATGGTACACTGTGTCTTTTTCAATAACGGCATCGCGATAACCTAAAGAATTATAATAGTCTAATATTTTCTCTTTGTCTTCAGTATATTTTTTATCATTGAATTTGGCAGAAGCAAATAAGTTCATACGCACATAGGGTCTCAATACCATTTTTGTTTGTGTGTACGTAAGGAATCCGTGCTCTTTTACATAGTCATCAAAAGTATATCTGTGCGGAGCAACAAATCCTCCAAAATCTTCAGGTGGAAAAAGTGTAAGCCTTGTTTGTTCTTTAGTTCCCTTTAATTGTTTTTTTACTTTCGATTCGGCAATTGTATTTCCTACAATGTTTATGTTATTGATTCGAACTTTTGTTCCTTTATCGATATTAAAAAATACGGTGACTGAATTATTGATCGAACTGTCTTTTCTTTCATCAATTTTTACTGTTATATTCTGATATCCTTTCTCAGCATAGTATTTATTAATCGCTTCAACAGCTGAACGTTTCATGTTTTCGGTAACGACACGACCTGCAACCAAACCCGCCTTACCCAACAGATCATCACTTTCTCCTTTACGTATCCCTCTGAAATAAAATTTACCCAATCTTGGTCTTTCTGTTACATCAATTTCTAAGCTGATATTCTTGCCTTCCACTTTTGTGAAGTAAACCTGTACATTACTGAAATAATTTTGCGCCCAGAGTTTAGCGATCGATTTCGAAATATTATCACCACCGGGGATAGTAATCTCATCTCCCACATTAATGGATGCGATTGACAATAATAGGTTCTCATCAAAATATTTATTACCCACAACGGTTATAGCAGCGATCTTATATTTTTTAGGAACTTTTTGGTTGAGAATATTAACAAGATCTGCCTCAATAGAAGTGATAGTTGTGTCAGAAGTTTTATCCTGCGAGTACACCAACGAACTAACCAAGCTTGAAACAAGAGCCAGCACTAAAAATTTGTACACTTTCTGCATCCGGTTGAGGTTTATAAATATTGTTGCTGAAAGTAATGCATGATTTGCGTCTTTCAACAGTTGTTTTAGCATTTTAAGTTGGGCAAATTAAAGCGGAATATTTAAAAGTCTTTGTTAAATCAACCCAACAGGGTTGATTTACTGCTTTTAAGAGGTTAAATGTGCCTCTTTTTGTATCTGTTTTCCTGTTTTCCCAAAGCGCCTTTCGCGAAATTGGAAATCGATAATGGCTTCATACAAATTTTCTTTTCTGAAATCGGGCCAACGGGTATTGGTAAAATATAGTTCTGCATATGCTAATTGATACAATAAGAAGTTACTGATTCGGTATTCTCCACTGGTTCTGATCATCAATTCAGGGTCAGGGAAGTTGCTGGTTGTAAGATATTGCTCTACAGTGTTCTGATCTATTGTTTCGGGGTCTATTTTACCTGATTTTACGTCTATTCCGATCTTTTTTACGGCATTAACCAATTCCCATCTGCTACTGTAACTCAATGCCATGATAAGATTTAGACCGGTATTGTGACTTGTTAATGAGATCGCTTCCTCTAAGGCCTTTTGAGCGGATTCGGGTAACATTTCCATATTCCCGATCATATGCATTCTGATATTATTCTTATTCAGAATTGGGACTTCTTTTCTGATTGTATCAACCAATAAAGCCATCAATCCGTCAACTTCAGTTCGGGGCCGGTCCCAATTTTCTGTACTAAAAGCATACAAAGTCAGGTATTCAACCCCTAATTCAGCACAGCCTTCGACTATGTTTCGTACGCTTTCTACCCCGTGAAAATGCCCATATAAACGTTCCTGCCCTTTTTCTTCGGCCCACCTTCCATTACCATCCATTATAATGGCAATATGTTTGGGTAAGCGTGTTTTATCAATTTGTTCAATCAATGGCCGCATGTAAATATTTGCCTTTTATGCAGCAAAAATAGTAAAAGGATAGCGTTTATCGGAAGAAACCTGAATTACTAGAAACTAGGGCAACGATAAGATTGTATATTAAAGGAAATACCAAACTGAAGTGTAACAAAGCTGTCTTTTTGACCGTTCCCGCGTTGTTTTCCTTTTACACCAATGACCGCACCTGTTTCATAACTTCTATCCTGCAATAAAAAACCAACAGTAGGATTACCATTTGCATCAGGTGGAAATGCATCCGGTGCATAAGAACCACTGACATCATCCAGATATTTTGTAGTTGTAAACCGATAGGATAGTTCTGCAAAAACATTAAATCTTTCATTCAATGCTTTTTTAAATCCAAAACCAATAGGGATACAAACCGCAACGTTTTTATATGGGGTTATGCCGGGATAAAGAGGACTTCCCTGACCTTCTGTTCCAATACCTCTTAAATAATACTTCTCTCCGTTCAGATAAGCATACGGATCGAATGAAAAAGCGCCGATACCCAAACTCACATATGGGGTAAAGCTATATTCCGGGAAGCCCGGATAGAACTTGAAAAAGTTAAAATCTCCGCTTACACTTATCTCCCAAACATTTGTATTAAAACTCAGATTTCGGCGCAACTGCACCGGATTGGTGCTATATATATCTGAATAGCCGAGAAAAGCATAATTGCCCGCAATTTTAAACCCTACATAATTATTGTATTGCTTTCTATAAAAGCCTCCGGCTGAAAATTTTGGATGGCTAAGATTGGTGGTAGTATTCAAATCGCCGAAATAGGTTGCAGCTCCTATTGACACGCCTATTTCTCCATCATGTACAAAACTCTCTGTTCGCTGTGCATGCAGGGAAAAAAGTACAAAAAGAAATGATATTGTATGGATCAGTCTTTTAAACATCATGCTGTCTTTGACTTTGATACTATAAAGATGAAAGTTTTACAAATAGCTAAAAAGTTAATTTCGCTTATCTAATCCCCAAGTTAATTTAGTCCGGAGTGTTGAAAGAAAACTGTTTTCATTCAATCTGATGAGATTTACTGAAAATTTTTCTTTTTTAACTGCCAACTGAATATTGATATCAACAATTTCTCTTCTTGAATCCAGCACGCAAATAAATTGATCTGATCTTCCTTCCACTTCAAAAGAGATAACACTGTCGTCTGCAACAACTATTGAACGTACATTCAAATTATGCGGAGCAACAGGAGTAATAACAAAACTGGATGATTCGGGAAATAATATCGGGCCATTGCAACTCATATTATATCCGGTAGACCCTGTTGGTGTAGATACTACCAAACCATCGGCCCAATAAGTATTTAAAAATTCCCCATTCAGGTATGTATGTATCTTGATCATCGGCGATGTGTCTCTTTTATGGATCGCAAATTCATTTAATGCAAAAGGCACATGACCAAATAAAGGCTGATTGGCATCTACATGTATCAAACTTCTTTTATCTACAATAAATGTTCTGTTCACCAATGCATCCACAGCTACAGATAATTCGTTTCTGCTGATGCTTGCCAAAAAGCCAAGTCTTCCAAAGTTGATGCCTAAAATAGGAATATTGCTGTCTTTAACAATGGTTACGGCATCTAATATTGTTCCATCACCTCCAATGCCGATCAAACATTCAACATCTTCGTCCAGGTCCTCTGTTAATTGAAACGGTGTAAGCTGTTCTATCAAATGTTGAGGCAATGAGAATTGTTCCAGCAAAAGATGATAAATAAATACACCAATTTTATGCATTGCCAGTTCTTCCAGCAAAGCTTGCAAAGAACTTCCCTGCTCTGCATCCAATCCTCTGCTATATATGGCTACTTTCATTGTTCTGATTTTTTAGCGAATCATTAAAACCTGAATTACTGATATGATTTTAAAAGTCGCTATGGGCATGTAAATATAATCCATTCTCCCCTAGTTGGTTAAAGCTGTACTCGAAACGAAAAACAAAATCGTAAAAAGAAACCACATCTAGTCCAACACCCCATGTGTGCATCAATTGATTATTGAACAGGTTGTTGTTAAATGTCGGGCTATAACTGTACCCCACATCACTGAAAGCTTTCATATAAACACTGAACGGGATCTTATCATGTGTTTTACTGTGGAAAGGTGTTTTATAAACGTACTTGAACAACTGGTGGTATAAAGTGAATTTTCCCAAAGCCCCTGCCATGCCATCCACTACATAGTATTCCATTCCTCTCAGTAAATAATAACCATATCCGAACAGGGGTTGATTGATAAAATAATCGCTCGAAGGGAATTTGATACTGCCTGCTCCTTCAACATGAAAAAAAGTATTAGTCAGTATGGGCTTAGCATACAAAGCATGAAAACCAACCTGCCAAAGGTTTGTAATATTATCTAACCCTCTTTTATAAATAAAAGCTTCTCCGATCACCCCTTTCGTGGGATAACTATTATAGTCTGTATTATAGTATCTGAAAAAATAGCCGAAGTCGAGGTATTTGATGTTTGTTAAATGGTTGGGGTAATAAAGTGGATTCAATTTTAAAACCGTATCTGCAATAGATTCATCGGTATAAGAGATTCGAAAAAAATGCCTTATTCTTTGATCCGGACGATAAGAATAAGTGAGATCATATCTTGTAATATCTCTTACATAATCGTTATCCAATTTAAAGAATAGCTGTTTGTTATCCGTACTAGTTGCATAGTTTATTTCGTGCTGACGCGAATAAGTATATCCCACATTAAATCCCTGTGTCAATTTTTTATCAATGAAGGGGAGATCGTAGCGTAAGGTTATCTGCTGACTATATCCACCTATCAACCAAATATTCAATTTGTCATTTTGCCCCGTGAAATTATTCTGCATGAATTTGACTCCATAATTCACCCTGTCTAAACTTCTGTTTTCTTCTACCCACCATTGATTAAAGTTTCTGTCAACAAGCCTGAAATAGGGCAGCGGGAAAAAATACCAGCGTTCTTTTACATCGATATTTATATACACCACATTCCCTTTTTGCTGAGAAACATATACTGAATCATCTACAAATAGTCCTGTATTATAGATCAGTTGCTTTGATTCTATTAATTTTTGAGCCAGATCACCGATTGAAATATTGTCTCCTTTTTTGAAGGTTGTTTCCCTGATAATAATATAAGCCTTCGTTTTCTTATTGCCTGTAACGATCACATCCGCAATGGTGATCATCTCGTCTTTTTTCGAAGGAAGCATATTTGAAACGAGAGGAATATTGATAGAATCACTTTTTTTGACAGATTGCGCCAAAACATGTTGCTGAAAATAAATACATAATAGAACAGCGCACCAATATCTCATCTGTATAACCTGTTATTTAGTAAAAGTAAATGTAAGGGATTGATGGTAGAGGTATGTATTTGCGGTTAAAAATTAACAGCTTTCGATAATAAAGGGCAGCTATAAGCGCAGATTTCGGGCTGATTTTCGAATCAAATATTTAAATACGAGATCAGATGATTATAGTTCTCTTTGAGCTCATTGGCATATTGTTCTTCACCAAAATAATAACGTATCTGATAATCGTATCGCTGAAAAGTGGCCACAATATCACTCACTTCAATTTTATTCAGTTTAATGGTAACCAATAATAAGCCGGAATCAGTTTCAGACATGGTATTCAACTGCATGATGCTGGCATCATTTGTTTCAACCAATCTGCTTATTTCACCGAATGAATAATTTCTTCTTTCCACTTCCAGAACGATGATCCCACCCGGTTCATCACTACCGGTAAATCTTGCTGCTAATTTCAATAACTCTGTTGAAGGGATTACACCGATCAGTTCTGACTGTTCATTTACTACCGCAATTAATGAAAGATTGAATTCTGAAGCCTGATGCAGTGCAGCAATAAAATGTTCACTGATTTTTATGCAGGCTTTTATCAGTAAAAATTCCAGTGAGGCTATAGTGTTATTTTCATCCGTGTCAAGCAGATCATCCTTACTCACCAGTCCGGCAAATTTTTCTTCACTCAATACGGGTAAATGCATCACTTCATATTCATCCATTAGCTGTAACGCAAGCGATACTTTATCAAATAAATTGATAGAGGGATAATTTGTTTGTATATGTTGCGATGCTAACATCATTTCCTTTCTGTTTTAAACAGACACCAAAAACTATGCAACAGTTGCAGCAGGCTTTCTCATTTTTGTAAGAAAACTATTTAATATCTCATTGAATTCGTGTGGCACTTCCATCATCGGCGCATGACCACATTTATCAATAAAATACAGTTCACTGTTTGGTATCAATCTGTTGAACTCACGTCCAACAAAAGGAGGGGTAATGGTATCATTATTGCCCCAGATCAATAATGTAGGTTGTTTTACCTGATTCAATTCTTCTCCCAGATTGCTTCGAATGGCACTTTTAGCCAGTGAGATTACCTTGATCACCTTTATGCGGTTAATAGTTATTTCAAACACTTCATCCACTAATTCCTTGGTTGCCATAGCGGGATCATAGAAAGTAAGCGCCGTTTTCTTCTTGATGTATTCGTAATCGCCTCGTTTTGGATAACTGTCGCCCATGCCGTTTTCAAAGAGCCCGGAACTCCCGGTCAAAATGAGTGATTTTATTTTTTCAGGATGTTTTAATACATGCACTAACGCAATATGCCCACCGAGTGAATTACCTAAGAGATTGATATTTTCATACCCTCTTAATTCAATGAATTTCTGAACATGTTTTTCTAATCCACTTACTGTTGTATGAAAAATATCTAGCTCAAATAAAGGCAATAGCGGAACTATCACTTTATTTGTTTTGCGAAAAAATTCGATAAGGTATTCGAAATTACTGAGTGCACCGAATAATCCATGTAACAATAATAATGGTTCTCCTTCCCCTTCTTCCAGGAATCTAAACTTGTCTTGTTGTTTAATTTGATACTCCATAATCTATTTCTTAAGCAAGCAGGTAAATCAGTGCTACAAATAAAAGCAAATTACTACTAAAAAAATCCAATTACAAGCAGATGTTAATTAAGATATAACACCATTGCCAATAAAGTTAATGCATTTTATATAAATCAATCACTTGTAAAAGACTTAACTGATGCTTTTTCCAACCGTTTCAAAAAAAGTTTCGAGCTGCAAAAACATATCTTTAAAAAACGGGATGATCACTGCAAAACCGTTTACGATCGTGGGACCGAATGGCTCTGCAAATCCATATACTTTCGATTCGTGGATGGTTTCCTGTTTTAGTAAATGTATTTTATCTGTATAAAAAAGTAGCACACTGAAAACGGTAATATAAATGACCATATACAACACAATTCCACCCAAACGATTGATCCAACCCATCAGCATAAACTCAGCAGTTTTCTGTAAAAAACCAGCCGCAAATCTGATGAGCAGAATAAAACCAAACATCACTAACAGAAATGATAAAAAAGGCAACCATTTCGCAGCCAAATGAGTACTGTGATGCAGCCAGTCTGCCACTGCAGTTGATAATTTTAATGCAGCAGCTAGTGCAATGATCACCGCAAAAAAAGAGAATATCGCAACGATAAAACCTCTGCTGTAACCTTTGATCACTGCCAGGATCATTAAAATGCAAAAGAATAAGTCTATAACCATTGAATAGCCTGGTTTGATTTTTAGTGATTAACCCCTTATTTGGCTAATAACTCTTTTACCATTGCAGATATTGCTTTGCCATCTGTTTTGCCCGCTAATTGTTTAGTAGCTGTTCCCATTACTTTACCCATGTCTGCAGGTGAAGAAGCCCCGGTTTCGGCAATGATCTTTGCTATGGCTTCTTTTAATTCAGCTTCGCTGAATTGTTTGGGAAGGAATTTTTCTATGATCGCGATCTCTTCTCTTTCCTTTAAGGCAAGGTCTTCTCGATTTTGCTTTTCGAATATTTCAAGAGAATCTTTACGCTGTTTTACTAATTTCTGAAGCAATTTTAATTCGCCTTCTTCACTGATCTGACCATTGGCGCCGGGTTCTGTTTTCATTTTGATAATTTCTGCTTTTACGGCACGTAATCCGCGTAGAGCTGCATCATCTTTTGCTTTCATAGCATCTTTCAAAAGCTCCATTATTTGTGTTTCAAGACTCATAATATAAATTTTATGTTGAGATTAAATTATCCTTTGTTTTCTTTCAGTTGCAGTTCCTTGAATTTTGCATAGAAAGATTTTGCGAATGTTCTGATTTCATTCACTAAAATTTCATCGTGCGTTGCACGGTCATAAGAATCAGCCATTCCCATGAATGCCTGATAATAAAAGTCAGCCATTTCATCTACCATCATTTCATTGGTCCAGAGGTCAACACGCAAAGCGCTTTTTTCAGCACCGTCCCAGAATGCCACCATCATCGCTTTTGCAGCCTGCATATTTTCTATGGTACTGTCGGATGCCGCCCAGTTAATTTTTTGCGGCACTTTATCCTTGTCTAAATGAACATCAATTTTAATAGTTGAAGTATGCATGTATCTTTTCTTTTTAATTTATTGTTGAATTGCAAATGTAAGATGAAAGAGTTACAGCTTTTAATTTCCTGCAAGTTCTGTGATCGTTTGCCAGAATAAATCTGCTGTCTTATCCCAACTGTATCTCCTTGCCTGTAGAACGCCAGCTTCAATTAATTTGTTGCGCAAAGATTCATCCTTATATAATTGAAGCATTTGTGTTGCGATGGCATCAGCATTAATTGGATCGGCATACAATGCAGCTCCACCGCTAATTTCCGGCAAGCAGCTGGTATTGCTCGTGATGACCGGTATGCCACATTGCATGGCTTCGATAACCGGAACGCCAAAACCTTCAAACAAAGACGGAAATACTAAAGCATAAGCTGAAGCTGTGATATTAGCCAATTCTTCTTCAGGCAAATAATTTAACAATACCACATCATCCCGGTATTTATAGGTTTTCAATTTTTCAAGCACCATTTCGTATTGCCAGGCCAGTCTTCCCGCCACTAATAATTTCATATTGCTACGCTGCCATTTTTTGAACAATGAAAATGCTTTTAGTAAAGTGATCAAATTTTTACGGGGGTGAATGCCCCCTGTGAATAAAAAATATTCTTTTCCATCCGAATATTTTTCCTTTGTTATTTGCTTAGCAGAAATATCAATAGGTTGAAAAGTATTTTTAGCTGCGCTGAATATAACATTGATCTTTTCAGGTGCAATTTGATATTGCCATATGATATCATCCTTTGAAAATTCTGAAACAGTTACAACCTTCTTTGCTTTATTCAGAAATTTTTTTGTGAATGCCCGGTAATAATACAAATGATGCTTGGGAATGAATTTCGGGAAATGTTTAAAAGCAAGATCATGCACTACCAGTATTTGCGGAACATAACTTGTTAAACTGCAAAAACCATAAGGTTGTATCAGGATATCCGGTTTAATAGATTTCAACGCTAACGGCAATTTTATATCGTACCAGTACTTGAAAGAGAAAGCATGTCTTGCAGCCGGTTTAACAACAAAGGGTTTTATATTGGGTGAAAAAATAAATTGCTGATCAAAAGGTCTGTCGAATATAAAGATGAATTCATGTTCGGGATATTTTTTTGCCAAGCGGATGAATATTTCCTGTACAAAATATCCATATCCTTCCAGACGATCTTTTTGTAAAAAAATTGTATTTACAGCAATTTTCATAAGCAAATGTAATGCCGATTCTAAGAAATTTGTTTATCTTGTTATTATAAATTAATCTTATCCTATGTCAAAGATCCGGATATCTTTATTTATAATCTATACCTACTGTGTTAGTTTAAATGCACAAGATTCATCTTTTATCAAATTAAATCATCTTCATTACAATCAACAAGACACATTAAGTTTTACCTGCCACTTGCAGAATTATAAAAATGACAATATCCATTTTGCCACGCTGCATGTATGGATTGAAGACATTGAAACAAATAGATCCTGGAAGTTCAGGTACCCGATTTTAAACGGAGAAAGCAACGGAAGTTTCATAATTGACTCATCTATTAGAAGCGGGAAATATGCATTTAATTTTCTGGTACAGAAAAGTTTTTTTGCATTAGATGGGCGGATAAGTAATTATACTATTTCTCAAAAAGAGATCAATTATATAATGTTGACCAAGGATGATCAATCTTATACCAATAATTTTTCTCCTGCTGCAGATGGTTCATTCAGATTAAAGGGTATCTTATTTCAAGATACTGCTGTTTTTGTTTTTTCACCTTCCTCAATAAATACAGAGAACACACTTAATGTTGAGATCAAATCTACACTTGATGCTTATTTCTCTGCAGATAGTTCAACTACTAAAATGGTCATAATTGGCGAAGTGAATCAACCACAAACAAATTCAAGTTCACAAAACATTATTCCTTCAAATGTTGACTATCAATTCAACTACAGTAAATTTTATAATAAAACGACTTTGCCTGATGTAATAGTAAAGGGGAAATCAAAAAAGAAAATTGAGCAATTTGATGATAAATATTCGAACGGGTTATTTAAAAATGGCAATGCCAGAATTTTTGATGGTTTAGAAAATGATCAGATCGCAAGAAGTCAGAATTTTATTGAATTTTTGAAAGGGCGCATTGCCGGATTGAATATTCTACCCGACAGGGGCAAATATACGTTGATGTGGAGAGGTGCTAGTGATCTCAGACGTGTATCGAATGTTGATCTTTTTGTTGACGAGTTTCAAGTAGATCTAAGCAATTTTGATTTTAACTCAATCAGTTCTTCTGATATCGCGATGATCAAAATTTATCCTCCACCTGCTTTTTTATCGGCGGGTGGAAGCAAGGGTGCTATTGCTGTTTATACTAAACATGGTGACTATGAGATCGAGGCAAAAGGAAAATACAAATTCAAGGCATTTGGTTATTCCTCACCTGAAACCCTTTGGAAGAATTAATTGAAGACCATATTGTATACTCTATCGAAAACAAAAGGGATACTGATAGTATAAATGAACCGGATCAACAAGATGTTGAACGCAATTGATCCGGCCCATAAAGTGATAGAGCATAAGTGTGCGACGCAATAATTGCTACCTATTTATTCTTTTGCTTAGCACAAAATTATTTCTTTTGTTTAGCGGCCCATGCATCCATTTTCTTTTCTACAATTTCCAAAGGCATACAGCCGTCCTTTAAAAACTCATCATGAAAAGCTGAGAGTTTAAAATGTTCGCCCAATTGCTCCTGATATTTATTTCTAAGTTCCCTAATTTTTAATGCCCCTATCTTATAACTTAATGCCTGTCCCGGCACTGCCATATAACGTTCGATCTCTGCAGTGGCAGCTTCTTCGCTGATGGCTTCATTATCCATCATATATTTAATTGCTGCTTCCCTTGTCATTCCTTTTACATGCATTCCCGGGTCAACGACCAGGCGAATGGCCCGATGAATTTCATCGCCCAATGCACCCATGTATTGATATGGATCCGTGTACAACCCTAATTCTTTACCCAAACTTTCGCAATACAAAGCATATCCTTCGCCATAAGCACCATACCATAAAAACCGACGGAATTTAGGAAGCTTCTCATTTTCCATTTGTAATGAACCCTGGTAATGATGGCCCGGAATAGCTTCATGCAAAAACAAGCTTTCCATACCACTGGTGCTGTTGAATTTTGTGGCATCTAAAATAGGAATGTAAAAAACGCCGGGGCGCGAACCATCCGGTGAACCGGGATTATATTCAGCACTCGCACTCGCTGCTCGAAATGCTTCAGTTTGCCGGATCTCAAATTTTGATTTCGGGACCTTGCCAAACATTGTTTTTAAATTAGGTTCCATCTTTCTGTGTATGGCATGAAAAGCGTTCAGCACTTCTTCAGGTGTTTTATAAGGCGTGAACTGTTTATCGGTTTTCATGAATTCAAAGAATGCATTCAGATCACCTTTAAAACCAACAGCATTTTTCACACTGTCCATCAAATCCCGGATACGTTTCACTTCTGCTAAACCCGTATTATAAATTTCATCAGCAGTTTTATGGGTTGTCGTCCATAATGCAATATCATACTCATACAAAGCAGCGCCATTAGGCAAAGCATTGATACCGGTGCTGTTCCTGGCTTTGGGCAGGTACTCATTTTTTAAAAAATCACCCAGTGTTTTATAAGATGTAACAATATTTTTTTGGATAGAAACTGTAAATGCTTCTGTTAATCTTTTTTTATCTGCATCAGAAAATTCTTTTGGCAATTTATTGATAGGGCCATAAAACAGACTCTTTGTTACGTCGTTCATCACCATTGCGTCCATTTGAGGGATCATTTTTTGTACCAACACTTTTGGCAAAACATAATTGGCAGCCATTCCTTTCCTGAAATAAATAATGGCGCTGTCGGTCCAAACACTAAATGCTTCCATTCTTTTCAACCAATCATCATAATCTTTCATTGTTTTAAAAGGCTGATTGCCTGAACCGCTTCCCAATTCACCAAAATCCAAAGTCATTCCCCAAAACTGATTCGTGGGTATATAATTGGTATGGAATTTAAACCCTTCAATATTTATTTCCATCTCGCGTTTAAAAATATCGTAACTGATCTGATCGTTAGCATTCAATTGCTCCCTGTCGAATCTTGTAACATATACGAGATAACGATTGTAAAACTCTTTAATTTTTTTCCTGTACTCATCTGTAAAATCTGCATAGAGTTTATCATTGTATCGCGGATCACCGATGGCTGTAGCTTCTAAAGGAAACAACTGCAAACGTTCTTCATAATATTTATCGAATAACGCAGATAGTTCTTTATTGTCTTGATTCTGTTGATTGCTGTTGCTGAGTTTGCAACTACTTACAACAGCAAACAAGGCTGCAGAATATAGAATTAATTTTTTCATGAAAATATATTGAAGGTTGAATATAAAACTTTGTGTGATGAAGAGATATTAATATTGATAAAACCCTTTCCCTGATTTTCTTCCCAATTCATTTGCAGCTAGTTTTTGTTGCTGAATGATGGAAGGCCGGAGCCTTTCGGGTTTATCCAATGCTTCCCAAACGATCCTACTTACATTGTAATTGATATCTATGCCTATCAGGTCCATCAATTTAAACGGCCCCATTTTAAATCCGCTGGCTTCCATTACTGCATCAATGGTTTCAATATCGACAGATCCTGCCTCTACTAATCTCATCGCTTCCAGATAATAATGCCTTGCTACCCTGTTCACAATAAATCCCGGAGAGTCATTACACAATACGGCCGTCTTATTTAGTTGTTTGGCAAATGCCTTAATTGTTTCAATAACTACCCGATCGGTCTCATTCGTTTTAATGATTTCCACCAGTTTCATGATTGGCGCCGGATTAAAAAAATGCATTCCCACTAAATTCGAAGGGTTTTTGATTTCTCTGGCTATTTCATTGATTGAAATGGAAGAAGTATTTGTTGCAAAAATAGTTGTAGTTGAATTAATGATCGCCAATTGATTGAACAGAGTAACTTTCTTATCTTTTTGTTCGATGATGGCTTCAATGATAATATCTGCTTTACAATCTGAAATATTTGAAGTGAAGCTTAATCGCTGAATGATCTGTTCTTTCTCCGCGGCAGTTATTTTTCCTTTTTGTATCAACAACTGCAAACTATTATTCAACCCCGACCTGCTTTTTACGATCATGTCATTATTCACATCAAATAAAATTGTGGAAAAGCCTGACTGTGCGCAAACCTGCGCAACGCCGCTACCCATGGTCCCTGCTCCGCATACACAGATAATGGCTGATTGATTCATATTTGCAAGATACTTACATCTTTTCCACCTGCATAACAAGTTGCAAAACTTGTTTGCTATTTTTACAATATGGGATTAGAGCAATTAAATTTATTTTCTTTTGGTGATCTTCCTTCTAAACAAGAGAAGCATAAACCCGTTTATGCCGACAAGAAAATAAAAGTGAAACTAAAAAACAAAAACAAAGGACCGCTGCTTACTAAAAACCCTGAAGAAAAAAGAGGAAGAAAATCCACCAAGGAAATTTATGCAGCAGCCGACCTCATCGATATTCCTGATGATCAAATACTGAATCAAAAATTATATTACAGCATTAGTGAAGTGGCTGGCTGGTTTAATCTAACTACATCGCAAATCCGTTTTTGGGAAAATGAATTTGATATATTACAGCCACGAAAAAATAGAAAGGGCGATCGGTTATTTCGGGTAGAAGATATAAAGAATCTGCAGTTGATCTATTATTTATTACGCAACCGGAAATTCAGCATTGAAGGCGCTAAAGAATATTTAAAAGCAAATAAAAATAAAGCTGCACTGCATCATCAGCTTGCTGAGTCTTTAACAAAATTCAGATTGTTCCTGCTCGAATTAAAAACAAATTTAGCATCTTGATTTATCTGTTAATTCAATAGACTTTTATGAGAAATACATTCCTTGCATTATTTGCTGTACTACTTGTGTCCTGTTCGTCTTCACATAAACTTTCTAAAATTCAATATTCCGTTGTTCCTGATGACAGGGCTAAAATCTTGAAAGGCATCATCAACAGATCCATCATTGAGAACGACACTTCCTTTGCATGGTTCAAGGAAAACATGAAATGGGGGCAGGCTGATGAGGCCGCCGTTGCTGCATTTAAACAAAAAGGAAAACTATTTAAGCTGATCATTTTTGGCGGTACATGGTGCGAGGACACACAAAATATTTTACCAAAGATCTATCGAGTGGTAGATAAAAGCGGTTATCCCGAAAAAAATATTGTGCTGATTGCAGTTGACAGAAAAAAACAAACTATCAATGACCTTCATACAACTTATAAAATAATAAACGTCCCTACTTTTATTGTTATGAAGGATGGAAAAGAGATCGGCAGAGTAGTCGAATATGGGAAATCAGGCTCGACTGAAAAGGATCTGGCTGAGATCATTCAATCAATTCAGTGATCATTTATTCCTTACAATCACATCCATATTTTTTGCAGCTAATTCAATTTTATCTTTTTCAAGCATTGCGATCACACTTAAATTAATTTCTTCACGCAACGCATTGAATTCTTCTATCTGTTGAGGCATTATAGTAAAATAATCAACTGCTATGATATGTGCATTTCTTCCTGTATCCTGCAGATACACGAATGAGTTGCTTACATAGGTATGCTTCTTCAATAGGTCTTTAATTTCTGTTGTCAAGGATTTGATCTGAGCGGATGTTGTAGAGAAACTAAGTTCCAAACGCATTTCCACCTTGCGTTCTGTGCGAAGTGTAATATTATCAATAATGGTATCTACCATTTGTTTGTTGGGTACTGAGATATAGGTTTTACTTTCTGTTCTGATTCGCGTACTTCTTAACCCGATCTTTTCGATAACTCCGGTAAAATTTTGCACTTTCACCAGGTCGCCTGTAATGAATGGTTTATCAAAAAAAATGATAAAAGAAGCGATCAGATTTTCCAAACTCTCCCGAGTTGCCAATGCCAATGCTGCACCAACGATGCTTAAACCGGTCAGCAAATTTCCGATGTCTTTATTAAAGGCCAAACGAAGTACTAGTAAAACACCGATGATAATAAGAATGACCTTGAAGAAATCTTTGAAGAAAACAATGAGCTGATTGTCGGTTTTATCTTTAGTAAAGTTTGCTTTCTCTTCTAATATCTGTGCTACAAATTCAACGATTCGGATACAAAGTCTTATAAATAAGACCACGATAATAATTATACCAATAGTGCTTACCAGATCTTCAGTGCTTAAATGTTTATGGTAGAGAGTAACTTTTAAAATTTCGGGAAAGGTCAATCTATCCAATGCTGTATATGCAATGAATACCAGCAGGAATCTTTCCATCGGCTTAATAACGAGACTCAGAAATGCATTCTTATTTTGAGATCTGTTTTTATTGGTGATAACGAGCAATAATTTGCTTGCTAGAAATCTTGACACTAATCTTTTGATCAGCAACATCAATACTATTGTGCCTACTACATAGAGATATGCTTCAACTGTATTATCTAAAAAAGTATAATTCAAAATCTCTTTCATGTTAAATTATTCTTCCCATTTTTTTAATTCAACATTGTTGCCATCAAAACTAGCGTAGGTAAAATTGCGGATCCAATCGCCGAGGTTTATATAACGACTTTGATCATTCAAAGTAAAATCGATAGGATAATGACGATGGCCAAAAATAAAATAATCGAAATGTTCTTTTTGTAAGATCTCTTTGCAATAAACGATCAGCCATTCGCCGTCTTCCCCTAAAAAATGCTCATCACTTGTTCCCGTTTTAGCCCTGCTTTTTGCACTGAAATAATTGGCCAACCCCAAGCCCCATGTAGGATGCAGCTGCCCAAACATCCATTGACATAATTTATTGCGAAATATTTTCTTGATGAATTTATACCCGTGATCTCCCGGACCCAATCCATCTCCATGACCGATATAAAATTTCTTGTTGTTCCAAACAAATGTTTTAGGTTCGAAATAAACAGGGATATTTAATTCTTTTTGAAAATAATCTTTCATCCACATATCGTGATTGCCCACAAAAAAGTAAACCGGCAACCCATTATCTGTTAGTTCAGCTAGTTTTCCGAGTAACCGTACATAACCCTTAGGGACCACTTTTCTGTACTCATACCAAAAATCAAAAATATCGCCAACAATAAAAATAGCTGCTGCGTCTTTTTGAATACTGTCTAAAAAAGAAACGATCTTTTTTTCTCTCACCAAACTGCTTTTGGCATCCGGGGCACCAAGATGAAAATCGGATAGAAAATATATTTTTTTATCTGGGCTAATATTCATTCCGCAAGTTGATTTATTCCTTTATTTCAATTAGAAAAGAAATTATTGCTTGTCAACCAAAAAGCAAAATACTTCTTTGGGTCCGTGCACACCTACCACCAGCGTTTTTTCAATATCAGCTGTACGGCTTGGCCCTGTTGCCAAACTAATTAATGACGGAAGATTATTTTTATATTTTTCTTTTAGAATTTGCAGACCGTCTTTAATATCATACACTAATTGATTGCTGTATGCAATACAAATATGTACAGGTGCATAAACGCTAGCAGTTCTTCCGCTTTGCGATGCACTGCTTAATAAAATACTCCCCGTTCTTGCAATTAATAATTCGCAGCTTGTAATGGAAGCATCGCAGGATTTTAGATCAGTTACAGATAAATTGGCAAATCCATTTACAGCTAAATGTTGTTTTACATCAGCTTCTAAACAAAATATCTTTTCCCATTTTCTCGCGGTAGCCAATGTGTTGAGTTGATCTACCAATTCTTTTTCGTTTGCACAAAAGGAAAACCGTCCGAGCAAGCCTGTAAAATTTTCAGCAAACTCCAGTTCCAATTCTTTTGAAGATAATTGAAACACACTATCGTTGCCTTCGCTTTGCGGAAAAGGAACAGGCACCTGATGAGTCAGTGCCTGTCTTATTTTTTTTAAAATATTTTCTTTTGCTGTATTTGCCATTGCTTCACAATTACAGATGAATATTAATTTTCTATTTTTGGAGTAGGCACTTTATCATCCACTATTGGTAAAGGTGCAATGATATCAGCAGGCGGCACACCACCGATCGGATCGGGTTCGATATCTTCCAAAATTTTCTTTTCTTCAAACGGACGTTTACCGATCAGTTCTTCCACATCACTCTTATGCAAAACTTCCTTATCTAATAATTCCTTGGCTAATATTTCTACTTCTGCTTTCTTCTCTGTCAATAATTTTAGTGTGCGTTGATAAGCTTCATCAATAATTCCGCGTACTTCTTCATCGATCATCTTCCCGGTTTCTTCACTATATGGTTTAGTAAAGGTTTGTTCTTGTGTAGGATCATAGAAACTTACATTTCCTATTTTTTCATTCATACCATAAGCCGTTACCATGCTGTATGCGATACGTGTTATTTGTTGAAGATCATTTGAAGCACCGGTAGAGATTTTACCAAAGAAGATCTGCTCAGCTGCACGGCCACCTAAGGTCATACAAATCTGATCCATTAATTGATCAGTGTTATATAAATATTGCTCTTTAGGCGTGTATTGCGCATAACCCAGTGCTGCTGTACCTCTAGGAACGATCGTAACTTTTAATAAAGGATATGCATGTTCCAAGAACCATCCGCAGATCGCATGCCCCGCTTCATGATACGCAATCACTTCCTTTTCGTATGGTGCGATAATTTTATTTTTCTTTTCCAATCCGCCGATCACACGATCAATAGCATCCTGGAAGTCACTCATATCAACAGCCAATTTATCCTTTCTTGCAGCGATCAATGCGGCTTCATTACAAACATTGGCAATATCGGCTCCTGCAAATCCCGGAGTTTGTTCTGCTAGTTTATAAATATCTAAAGTCTCAGAAATTTTGATCGGCATTAAATGCACTTTGAAAATTGCTTCACGACCCTTTACATCAGGTTTATCTATAGATATCTGACGATCGAATCTTCCGGGTCTAAGCAATGCTGTATCCAATACATCAGGCCTGTTCGTTGCTGCCAAAATAATAATACCAGTATCGCCGCCAAAGCCATCCATTTCCACCAATAATTGATTCAATGTATTTTCTCTTTCATCATTGCTCATGATCGCATTTCTTCCACGGGCTCGACCAATTGCATCGATCTCATCGATAAAAATGATACATGGTGCTTTCTCTCTGGCCTGTTTGAACAGATCACGAACACGGCTGGCACCAACTCCAACAAACATTTCCACAAAATCTGATCCGCTTAAACTAAAGAAAGGAACTTGTGCTTCACCTGCCATTGCTTTCGCCAGCAATGTTTTACCGGTTCCCGGAGGGCCTATCAATAAAGCACCTTTAGGGATCTTGCCACCAAGTGAAGTATATTTTTTTGGATTTTTTAAGAAGTCAACAATTTCCATCACTTCCACTTTTGCTTCATCTAATCCCGCAACATCGGTGAATGTGATATTTACTTTAGCGCCTTTATCAAATAGTGTTGCTTTTGATTTTCCAATATTGAAAATACCTCCCGGGCCGCCGCCGCCTGGTCCACCACCACCCATTTTACGCATCAACAATATCCATAACCCAACGATCACCAACATGGAAATGATCGTACTCACAATTGGACCGCCTAAAAAATCAGAATCGTCTTTTGGATAAGTTTGAATATGTTCAACTGTTGGATTTTCTTTATAAAAATCTTTCAGATCATCATCAAAAACCTTTAAGTCTGTAATATTGAATTGAAAAAGAGGTACACCTTTAACTTTTGCAGGTTCTAGTTTTATTTTCAGTTTTGATTCATAAAAGGGTTTTACGATACTATCTGATTTGATATAAACCCGCACCAATCCCTTATTTCTGATGATATCTAACTTTTCGACATCACCTTGAGCAATCATTTTGTGAAAAACCTCTTGTTGTGATGTTGCAGAAGTTTCCGGGCTAAACTTCCAAAAAGTGCTGCCTACCAATACTGCAAATATGATCAGATATATCCAATAGATGCTGAACTTAGGGCCCTTACGTGGAGTTTTATCATCGCCACTGTTGGTGAACGGAAATTTTGTTTTGTTATCTTCTTGTGCCATAAATCGATTACTTCAATTAATAATGTTTCAACTCGTCAAAAGTTCAATCCTATCTAAAATTATTTATTCGTCATGCCCTGTTAAAGGAGCATCGTGCCACATTTCTTCCAATCTGTAGAATTTTCTTGTATCAGGCTGCATTACATGAACCACTATATTCACATAATCGATCAATACCCAATGCAGTCCTTGTTTGCCTTCATGTTTATAGGGCGCTTCTTCACATTTCAATCTCACTTGCTCTTCAATAAAATCGCTGATGGCACGAACCTGTGTATTGCTTGTTGCCTGACAAATGATAAAAAAATCCGCAACTGCTTCCGGGATTTTGCGAAGGTCCAAACTTACCAACTGCTCACCCTTTTTATCTTGAATTGCTTTGATAATGGTTTTAAAAATCTTCGAACTACGTGTCAGCCTCGTAACGGTACTTTTTTTACGGCTGCTCAAAACAGAAAGAGTTGTCAATAATTTATCGAATTTGTTGTGAAAAATAATTTGTTCCTCTGCTAAAGTGTTAGATTCAACCTTTGTTGTTCTAACATCTCTCCATGAGAGACGTACACACTTCAACTTTATTTTATTTGTCCGAATTTATAATTGGATATAATTTCAACCAATAACCAATTTTAAACTGCCAGGCTTCATTTATCTTCGTCAAAAGTAGCAATTCTTTGTCATCATCTTCTACCATAAATACAATCGGGTACCCATTCATAGAATTGCTGGCAGTTGACAGTACCAATAACTATGCCTTTGACAAGCTACAAGCAAATTTGGCTGCACATGGTACTGCATACTTTGCGCAAGAACAAAAAGCAGGAAAAGGACAAAGGGGCAAGACCTGGAATGCTGAACCCGGAAGCAATATTATACTCTCTGTAACGCTTGATACGGCTTTCTTATCGATACATCAGCAGTTTTTTCTCAGTGTTACAGTAGCGTTGGCAGCTCATGATCTTTTTAGTAAATATGCAGGTGAAGAAACCAAAATAAAATGGCCAAATGATATATACTGGCGTGACAGGAAGGCAGGGGGCATTTTAATCGAATCGTCAGTTAAAACAAATAAGGCAGGCAAAGCGGTTTGGAATTGGGCAGTTGTTGGCTTAGGAATTAACATTAATCAAACAGATTTTCCTGAAAATTTGAGCAATCCGGTATCATTAAAACAGATCACAGGAAAAGAGTTCGACCCTATTTTGCTGGCAAAAGAGCTATGTGATTGTTTGCAAAAGCGCTTTTCGGAATTGAAAAAGGGGGCTACAAAAAAACTATTGGAAGAATACAATTTGCTTTTGTACAAAATGAAAGAAAGCGTTCGTTTGAAAAAAAAGAATGCAGCATTTCATTGTGTGATAAAAGGCGTAAACGCTAACGGTGAATTAATGGTTAGTGGAGCAGCTCAGGAAAGTTTTGTGTTTGGAGAAGTAAAATGGCAACTATAATAATGCATCAATTCTTTTTGCCAATTGCCGATCTTTCTCTGTAACAATATCTCCGGCACTGTGTGTGTTCAACCAGATCTCCACCTGATTGTAAACATTGGTCCATAATGGATGATGATCCATTTTTTCTGCTTCAATGGCAATACGTGTCATGAATGCAAATGCTTCAGAAAAATTTGAAAACTGAAATTTTTTATAAAGCGTATTATTTTGTTCTAGCCACATGATATATTTTTTATTTGATTAAAATAATTCTTACAGAGTTTCTAGAAAATCCGGCTGCCATTTAAACTAATTGCCGGTATCAAAAAACCATATTGCCTTTGTTCTTTATCTGTTCATTGGTTAACTCTGCCACCATCTGAACTCCATTGATCGATTTGATGGATTGCTTGATCCAGTTACATTTTTCATCGTCAACAAGATCTCCTTTCATTAACCATAAAAAATCCATATGCTTGAATTCGGGCAATAAATATTCGCCATCGAATTGGTTGTGATATAAAAAATGAATTAAACAGCTATTTGGTTCTTTCGATTCATAAATATTAAAAAAATAACTGCGGTCTTTTTTCTTTAGATGAATTTCATAGTCAGCATTCAAGCGAAAGTCAAAACCAGCCAGTTTATTCAACTGCAAACAAAACTGATAATTTTTCAATGGCGCTGTAATGCCCAACAGACGGGTTTCTTCGAAGAAATCTTCATTCAGTGATACAATATCTAGAATATGCTTTGCCACTATTAAAATTCAATATTAAATTCTTTTTCCTCGTCTTTTCTTTTAATGATAAGCTTAGTTTTATCACCTTTTTTAAACTTGCCTAAAACTTTCATATAACTCATCACATCTACAAATTTATTGTCCCCCAATTGCAACAAAACATCACCTGCCTGCAAACCAATTCGCTCTGCTAATTTACCAGGGCTGATCCCATCAGTTCTAACACCTGTTCCTGTATAACCATAGTCAGGCATAATACCTAAACTGACAGTAAATTTTTCACTGCGTCCCATTTTAGGTTCGCTTGTTTTTGTGAAACTTAATTTTCCTTTTGCATCAGTTGCAGCAATTAATTTATAGATATACTGCACAATTTCTCTTTCTCCGTCGTAATTAATTTTATCCCAATCGTCTGTGGCTTTGTGATAATCAGAATGGCTTCCGGTAAAGAAAAATAATACCGGTATATCTTTTCTGTAAAATGCTTCATGATCGCTAGGACCGGCTCCTGAACTATCGAATTTTATGATCAGATTTTTATCCGTTACAGTTTGAAAGATCTCTCCCCATATAGGCGTTGTGCCATAACCACCAATCGTTAATTTATGCGTTGTATCATATCTTCCCACCATATCCATATTGATCATATAATTGGCAGTGATATTAGTAGTAGGATGTTCTAACCAGTATTTGCTTCCGAATAAGCCCAGTTCTTCACCTGAAAAATTAATGATGAGATAATTATTGTTTTTAGGTGATGATTTCTTCAACATTCTAGCCAATTCTATTAAAGCCGCAGTACCACTGGCATTATCATCGGCGCCATTATGAATTATATGCCCGGTATCCAATGCATTTTTATCTTCACCGTAACCCAAATGATCATAATGTGCACCAAGGATTACCGTGTTTGCTGCATTGTTATTGATAAAGCCTACAACATTTCTGGCTTTTCTGATGCGCTGTGTAAATGCTACACCCAATTCAATGCTTACTGTAGCAGATAGATCGTTGAAATACTTTTTAAATCCATCTTTAGTTATGTAAAGCACAGGGATTTTTGCTGCAGCAGATTTATCGTTTTTATTAAAGAGAATATTATCAGTTACGGATGAACTATTGTATAACACCAAGGCGGTAGCACCTTTTTCAGCAACTTTATCAGCCTCTTTTTTGATGAAATCAAAAATATCGAAATGCGGATTGTTTTGGTTTTCGTCCAAAACATCTTTTACATCTCTGAACCAGGGTTGTCCGCTTTCATTCAAAGCCACAACTGGCATTCCTTTTACGGTTGTACTTGCACTGAAGGCTAATGGAAAGAAATCGCTATTCAGCTCAGCTTTTCTATCGTTCACTTTAATAAAAGTATTTCTATCATTGGCCTGTTTTCCTTCATCAATATCAAATTCCTGCACATAGCCATTAGAAGCTTTGGGCTCAATTCCCATCTGTTCATATTGTTTAGTGATGTATTGCATGGCCAAAACTTCTCCTTGTGTTCCTGTTCTTCTACCCTCCAGTTTATCATCTGCCAAATATTGCACATGTGCTTTAAGGTTTGTAGCAAGTGTTGCATTAGCCTGTAACTCGGCTTTCTGCTTTTTCTTTTTGCTTTGTGCAATTGATAATACAGGAATCAGTAAAATAATGAGTAACATTTTTTTCATATAACCAGCTGTTTGATTTCTTACAAAAGTAAACGTACTAAATCTCTTCTTGTTATTGTGTACAAATATTCTTTTCCCGAACGCGTAACCCCAAGCTATCCTTCGCAGTTACATTTGCCAACTGCAAATGAACAATTGAAAAAAGCTGCATTACATATCGCATTAGTGGGCAATCCCAACAGTGGTAAAACCTCTCTTTTTAACGCTTTGACCGGACTGAATCAGAAAGTGGGTAATTTTCCCGGTGTTACTGTTGATAAGAAAACAGGCTCCCTTGAACTAGAAGACGGCTCTAAAGTTGAATTAATTGATCTGCCAGGAACTTATTCCTTGTATCCACGCCGGGCAGACGAATGGGTTTCTTATAAAGTATTGATGAATGCTGATGAAGAAATTAAAGCGGATATTATTTTATTGGTGGCCGATGCGAGCAATTTAAAACGCAATCTTTTGTTTTGCAGTCAGATCATAGACCTTAAAGTACCTGTTGTTGTTGCTTTAACAATGAATGACCTTGCTGCCAAAAAAGGGATCAAAATAGATATTCCGGGTTTACAAGAAGATCTGGGTGTTCCTGTTATTTCGGTGAATGCCAGAAAGAATAAAGGTTTGTTGCATCTCAACAAAGCATTGACCCAGATCGCCACAAAAAATAACGAAGCTTCACTGACAGATTTCATTGATAATAAAAAGTTAGCGCCTGCATCGATTGAAAGCATTCAAAAAATATTTCCGCAACTGAGCGATTATGCTGCCATTCATCATCTCATCAGTCATGAAAGTTTCCCATTCGATGAAGCTACTCAACATAAGATAGAGCAAATTGAAATAGATAATAAGTTCAATCCAACAAAAACACAGGCTGAAGAAATTTTACAACGGTACCAGCATATCAAACAGATCATGAAGAAGAATGTGATCGAACCTGACCCTCAGGAAAAGAAAAGATTTACTGATCGATTGGATGATATTTTATTGCACCGAAAATGGGGTTATTTGATTTTATTGTCGGTATTATTCTTACTATTTCAAAGTATTTTTTGGCTTGCTCGTTTCCCGATGGATGGAATTGAATGGAGTTTCAAACAACTCGGTAATTATCTGAGTTCAAATCTGCCGGAAACATGGTGGAGTAATTTAATAACAAACGGATTTGTTGCCGGATTAAGTGGAATTCTGGTTTTCATTCCACAAATCATGATCTTGTTTGGATTGATCACTATTCTGGAAGACAGTGGCTATATGGCTCGCATCAGCTTTTTGAGTGATAAATTAATGCGTAAAGTTGGCTTAAACGGAAAAAGTGTTATGCCCATGATCAGCGGATTTGCATGTGCCGTACCTGCCATTATGAGCGCGAGGAATATTGAAAACAAAAAAGAAAGGTTGCTCACAATTCTGGTTACTCCATTGATGAGTTGCAGTGCCAGATTGCCTGTGTACACTATTTTGATCTCACTTGTTATCGATAATAAATATTATTTCGGTTTCCTAAGTTTACAGGGATTAGTAATGATGGGATTATATTTATTGGGATTGGTAATGGCATTAATTGTGAGCTATGTTTTGAAAGGATTTATCAAGCTGAAAGAAAAAAGTTTTTTCATTTTGGAGTTGCCCATTTATCGTGCACCACGCTGGAAGAATGTTGGTATTACAATGATTGAGAAGGCAAAAATATTTGTGGTGGATGCCGGGAAAATAATCATGATCATCAGTTTACTCTTGTGGTTCTTAAGTTCCTTTGGCCCGGGTAACAGAATGAAAAAAGTGGAAGAAAAATATGCGATACTGCTACAGCAGCAACCACAGCAACAACATTCCTTGCGAAGAAATTTATCGGCTGAAAAATTACAAAACTCTTACGCCGGTTTATTAGGGCAAGCGATCGAACCTGTTATTAGACCTTTGGGTTACGATTGGAAAATTGGCATTGCGATCATTACATCATTTGCAGCAAGGGAAGTTTTTGTAGGAACTATGGCAACATTATATAGTGTAGAAGAAAACGACAATACATCCCTACGCGAAAAATTACAAGCCGCTAAAAATCAAGATGGCAGCAAAGTTTACACACTTGCCGCTGCTTTATCATTAATGGTATTTTATGTTTTAGCAATGCAATGCATGAGTACACTGGCTGTTGTAAAACGTGAAACAAAAACTTGGAAATGGCCTGTGATACAATTTATTTACATGACCGGATTGGCTTATGTGATGAGTTTGATAGTGTATTGGATTTTTAAATAAGGCCTAATTATAATACTCCCATAACAGCTTTGATAATTTTCTGGTCAATTCCCATGCTTCGTTCTTAGATTCCCAGCTTTTATCTAGATTATTTTTAGTGCAGATGCAAAAAACATAACGGCAATGTTTTCCATTAATGAACAACACTTCATTTCTAGTGCCATCTACCGCGCCGCTTTTACTTGCGATAAAGACGTCAGAAGGCACTTGCGAAATAGCTTCTTCATCCCAATAATTTCTACCCAACAAACGCAACATTTTTTCACTTGCATTTTTATTGATTATTTCACCTCTAGAAATTTTTTCAATTAATGCCGCCATTTCGCGAGGTGATGTTTGACCCCAACCGAATTCTGTTCTATTTGACTCTCTTCCTGGTGTCCTACTATTCACTCTTGTATTTTTAACTCCAAGCCTGTCGAGCTGTTCATTGATACGTGATCCACCACCAGCAAGACTTTGTAGCCAGAGACTCGCAGTATTATCACTCATGGTGAGCATTAACATCATCACTTTACTGAGTTCGATCTTTTCATTGTTCTTGAATGAACCGAGAATGTCCACGCCTGCATACAACAAAGAATCTTTGTACACAAGAGATTGATGATATTGTAATTCACTATCTTCCATTTTATTCATTATACCAATCAATATTGGTATTTTGATCATGCTCGCAGTTGGGAAAACAGAATCTGCATTAATAGCAGCAATTTTATTTTTTTTCAGGTCATGCACAAATACACCAACTTGTCCGTGAAAATCATTGACTAAATTTTGAATGGCAGACTGTAAATGCTTATCTGCTTTTTGTGCCGAAGTATTAATTAGTATAAATAATGCAAAAAATAATATGAATAGCTTCATAATCGCTTTACTAAAATGAATTTTAAATATACATTGATTTTTTTTGAATTCTACAATCAAAACGGAACTATACTGTACTTTGAGTTAACTGTATGAGTATCCGCACAAACAGTATGTCTGTATGAAATTACTGGCAATAAAAATTATTGAAAATACAGTTGAAATAACTATCGAGGGAAATTTAAAAAAATAGTAGTCCCTTTCCCTTCTTCACTTTCAATTTCAACAGTTCCATTAAGACAATCAATAAATCCTTTTGTGAGAATTAACCCAAGTCCACTTCCTTTTTCATGATTAGTGCCGGGTGTACTTTGCGTTTGTGATTTATTGAAAAGGTTTTCAACTTTTTCTTTAGGCATGCCTGTGCCTGTATCGTTTACTGTAAAAACAATTTTATCTTTTTCTCCATGTGCGTAAAGCGTGATTGTTCCATCTTGTGTAAACTTAATGGCATTTGCAATGAGGTTTCGCAAAATAAAACGAAGCATATTATTGTCTGTGCGTAAGCAAAGTTCTTCATCTACTAAATTCAATAACTGATTATTCTTGAACTTTGCATTTAACCTGAATTGCTTTAATAAGGATTCAGTCATTTCGTGAAGGCTTATTTTTTCTATAATAACTTCAGCCTTATTTATTTGCATTTTACTCCAGTCAACAAGATTATTCAACAGATCGAGTGTTGTATCCAATTGATCTGAAAACATGGATGTAAGTTTTTGTTTATCGACTTCCGGAACATCGTTGGCTATAATAAAATCCATTACTCCTTTAATTGCGCCGATTGGGTTACGAACATCATGCGCAATAATTGAAAGCATCAATTGCTGCATTTCATTTTCATGCCGAAGATGATTATTTTGATTTTCTAATTTTCTATTGGAAAGCTTCAATTCGATCATTTTTGTTACTTGTTGGCTCAAGACTTTTAACGTGAATATTTGTTGCTCATTTAGATGATTTGGTTTTATATCTGCAACAACCAAAGTGCCAACCTTATACCCTTTGCTAGTGACCAATGGTGTGCCGGCACAATAACGTAGATGTGGCTCAGATTTTACTAATGGATGATTCATGAATCGTTGATCCTTTAAAGTATCTTCCACTTCAAAAAAGTCTTCTTGCTCCAAACTGTCAAAATCACAAAATAATATATCACGCGGTGCTTCAGTAATATATAATCCTTTTTTTGCTTTGAACCATTGACGATTTATTTCTAATAATGAGATCAATGAAATAGGAACATTACAAATAGTCGAAGCTAATTCAACTACATCATCAAATTCTTGCTCAGAATCTGTATCAAGGATTTTAAGTCGATACAATTCACGCAACCTATCTTCTTCATTATGTGAAACAGGGGTTTTCATAGTCTCGAAATTGTAGTTTTTCAAAACATAAACCTACCCTGAATCTTACCTAAATTAAATAGTGTATAACACATTAAATTTGTAGTAAAATGATGACAGTCAGTAGTTGAATTGATGGCTAGTTTTCTTCCCAAACTGTGAGGATCTGCTCTGAATGACGTTTGCTTTCGGGCTTTTCTATTATTTTTTTGATTCTGCCTTTTTCATCAATCAGAAATGTAGTACGGTGCATCCCGATATATTCTTTTCCCATAAATTTTTTCCAGCCCCAAACTCCATATTTTTCTGAAATGCTGTTATCTGTATCTGCAATTAATGAAAAAGGGAGCCCATATTTTTTCTCAAACTTCTTATGGCTCTTTACATCATCTGTGCTGATGCCGATGATAAGAAAACCATTCTTTTCTAACAATGCATAATTATCTCTGAGATTACATGCTTGAGTTGTACAAGTAGGTGTATCATCATGAGGATAAAAATATAAAACGACCTTCTTCCCGATAAAATCTTTCAATGAAATGGCATTGCCATTCTGGTCAATTCCTTTAAATGCTGGTGCTTTTAGCCCTTCTTTAAGTTCAGTCATATTTGTAAATTAATTTATTTAATCCCTGCTTAAACAAAATTTAGTCTACTTTCTAGAATAGAGGCTGCAAGATAATTTTAAAAAATAACCCTCTTTTTTCTTTTACAACCTTACATTTGCACAATTTGTAAAATCATGCCCAAAGATAACTCGATCAAATCTGTACTCATTATCGGCTCCGGCCCCATAATTATCGGACAAGCCTGCGAATTTGACTATTCCGGCTCGCAAGCTGCAAGAAGTTTACGTGAAGAAGGGATTAAAGTGATCCTCATCAACAGTAACCCTGCAACTATCATGACCGATCCGATGATGGCTGATAAAGTGTATTTATTGCCCCTGAATGTGGAAAGTATTGAGCAGATTCTGGAAGAAAACCAGATCGATGCAGTATTACCGACCATGGGAGGTCAGACAGCTTTGAACCTTTGTAAAGAAGCAGAAGAGTTAGGCATTTGGGTAAAGTATAATGTTAGGTTAATTGGTGTTGATGTAGCTGCTATAGATACTGCAGAAGACAGAGAGAAATTTCGCCAGTTAATGTTTAAGATCGGCATTAAAGTGGCCCCAAGTCATGTTGCCAACAGTTTTCTGGAAGGAAAAGAATTTGCACAGGAAATAGGGTTCCCTTTGGTTATTCGCCCTTCATTCACATTGGGTGGAACGGGTGGAAGTTTTGTTCATACAAAAGACGAATTGGATTCAGCCCTGGAAAGAGGCTTAAAAGCATCACCTATTCATGAAGTGTTGGTAGAAAAGGCTGTTTTGGGCTGGAAAGAATATGAATTAGAATTATTGCGTGATAAGAATGATAATGTAGTAATTATTTGTACAGTTGAGAATTTAGACCCGATGGGCATTCATACCGGAGACAGTATCACTGTTGCGCCTGCGATGACCTTAAGCGATACTTCTTTTCAGGATATGCGTAACCAAGCCATCTTAATGATGCGTTCTCTCGGAAATTTTGCAGGTGGTTGTAATGTGCAGTTCGCACAAAACCCCGAAACAGAAGAATTAATTGCCGTTGAGATCAACCCGCGTGTGAGTCGTTCTTCTGCACTGGCATCTAAAGCAACAGGATATCCTATTGCAAAGATCGCTGCGAAACTCGCTATCGGTTATTCATTGGATGAATTAAAAAATCAGATCACTAAAACAACTTCCGCATATTTTGAACCTGCATTGGATTACGTGATCGTAAAAGTTCCAAGATGGAATTTTGATAAATTCAAAGGAGCAAACGATACTTTGGGATTACAAATGAAGAGTGTAGGTGAAGTAATGAGCATTGGAAGAAGTTTTACCGAAGCCATTCAAAAAGCTTGTCAGAGTTTAGAGAACGAAGCAGTTGGTTTAGGGTATTACGGCAAGAGTTTGATGAAGAGCGAAGAAATTGTTGAGTACATCAAGATCCCGAAATGGGACCGCATCTTCCGAATCAAAGATGCATTGATGCAGGGTGTTACGGTAAAAACAATTGCGCAGGTAACAGGGATCGATAAGTGGTTCGTTCACCAGATACAGATCATATGCAATATCGAAAAAGAAATTGCAAAATATTCATTAGATACTTTACCGAATGATTTGTTAAAAGAAGCCAAGAAGAATGGTTTTAGTGATGAGCAGATCGCAAAAATAACACACGGTGATTGCACAGATGAACAAGTGTACGAAAAAAGAAAAGCGTTGGGTATAACAAGGGTCTATAAAATGGTGGATACCTGTAGTGCGGAATTTGAAGCGAAGACGCCTTATTTCTATTCTACTTTCGAGAATTAATTTTCATTGTTGGTCGGCAACCACAGGCATTTGGAAGATCATATAATCAACCGGGCGGAATAAATATTTTAATTACATAATACAAAAAATTGTATCTTGTTTTAGATTCGCAGGTATAGTGCTTATACCGGCCTATTTCTTCACTTTTTTCTTCCGCTTTCATTCATACCATAGTCTTGAATAGTCCAGGGATAGAGCAGGGATAGTCCACGAAATCGTGGACTATCCCTGCTCTATGGTATAATGAAATAAGAGCCATCTATAGCTTATCTATGGCTTTAGTATAAGTGATACCTGCATCGTCTTATACTGAAAAAACTTTTCACTAATAAATCTCTATAGGTCTTCCGAACACCTGTGGTGGCCGACCAATAATTGCGATGGAATTAATCACTTCTCTTTAATTCCGTAAATTTTTATATGCAATTCCCTCAGTTTAAAATTGATGGGGATTGAGTCTGTCCATACACCGGCGTTAAAAGAAAGTTCTTTATGTTTTTTGTAATCATCCAATGTAAACATATCATTGGTTGAAATGGCATTCCATTGCTTCGGAATAAAATCCGATGAAGAGATTGATGGAAAATCTCTCATGGTCCAAAACAGAAATTTTCGTTTGTAATTCTTAGTATCGATCAGTGCCAAACGCAATGATGGATGATGGTCTATAAAATCGGCAGGCGAATAAATAGCACCCGAAGCTTCAACATACAAATATTTATAGCCTTCCGGAATTTTAAAATCTGACATCAGATTGGCATCTGTTTCTTTGCTGAAAATATTTTTTTCAAGAGAATCTTTATACTCGAATAATAATTTTTTATTGTTGCTTACCAAGCTCTCTGCCGACCGGAATACTTTATTATTTTCAGTCACATACTTATTGATCTGTTTAAAATTTTCTCGTAACCGGATCATATAATTTTTTACAGAATCGTTTTTGATCGGTTCTTCCTGCAAATCAGAACTCAACTTATACAAATACTCTCCCGATAAAAAATAGTCCTGATAAATGTAATCGCTGATATCTCTGCTCCATTCCATAAAAGGCATGGAATGAATATTTCTGAATGATGCACTTGTGTCCATCACAGATCCCAACCAGGGAACTTCTTTTGGTTTGTATGAGACAGGAAAATTATTAATGATCAGATTGGTGATAGTAGGTGCCAAATTATTGTGAGAATTGACTGAAAAGAACTTTTTCGATGCTTTCAGCATGGGCGAATAAATGATCAATGGAACATGATAGTCATCGATCACAGATGTGGATGGAAAAGAGCCAATATGATGATCGCCTGTTATAAAAAAGATCGTATTGCCATATTCAGGCCGCTTTGCATATTCCTTAAAGAATTTCTTGATACAATCATCCGAGAACATGAATGTTACCAATACTTCCTTTGTTTCTTTCAAAGTGTGTTTTAGTTCTTTAGTCAGTTGCAGTGTTTTGATTTTTTGATCAAACAATTTATCATATATCGGCTTTTGATCAAACCTATAAGGCATATGTGTTGTGCCTGTGTGATAGATATTGAGATACGGAATTTTTTTTAAAGAATCCATCACTTCAAAACTTCTGCTAAATAAGGCATCATCCGGATAACCCATGCTCCATCCCTCTTTACCTAAACCCATTTGTTTATATTTTGCGGGATATTGAGTAAGGATCATGTCAGTTCCCTGAAGGCGGATATATTCTCCCATATTATCAAAATCAGTATTAAATCCGATCATAAAATTTGCCCAGTAACCATTTTTGCGAAGGATCTTTATCAATGATAAATGATCGGGGATGATATTCATTGATGAAAATCCCCTCGATGCATAAGGCACAGAACCCGTAATAGCAGGCTGAGCCGCAAAAGTGCCCGGAGCTGTACTTAGAAAGTTGTCCCAAGTTAAACTGTGATGGGATAATGAATCTAAAAAAGGAGTAAAGCTTGTTGCATAGGCATGATCGCCGCTGAAATCTTTCGACAATCCTTCTACAACTAAAATTACAATATTGGGCGGTGAATTTTTCAAATTAAAGAAACTGCCTAATACGTCGCTACTGTCATTCCGATGAAGTAATGGATACTCTTTGTCTGTAAATTCAAAAGGCTGATTCTCCTGATAAAATAACACCGCTTCTTCCAATGCAGCTCCACTTAAAGAACTATTCTTTTTCTGATTATTAAAATATTCATAACTGTCCTTCAGCCAATAATTAAACTTATTACATGTTAGATAATATGCCGATTTTTGTTTGAACCAATTCTCTGGTGGTGATGAATATTTTACAAAGACTAATGATAGAAAGGAAAGCAGCAATAATACATAGATAAGCAATTTATGAAATTGTATTTTTTTAAGTATTGTATGATAAATTATAAGATAGAGTCCCACAAAAATTATAAAAGGGAGATAAACGCTGAACCCACTTGTCATCATCTGCTTGGTGGTCAGCCAAGATTCTTTCATGCTTCTTGTAAAAAATTCATGGTCAAAAGGGATATTCCGTTCTGAAAATACAATTATCAAAGCCAGATATATCATTATTAAAATGACATGCACAACATGTAAAACCAATTTTGCAATGCGATCACTCAGAAAGCAGATCGGGAAAAACAGAAAAAAGGAAAGGAAAGAAAGAGCCATCCCTGTCCAAACATCAAACAGTAATCCGCTTAATTCGTATGTATAAACATGCGCAATAAAAGATTTTGAGGCAATAAAATAATATTCAAACACTCTGATCGTACAAAATGTAATCAGGAAAGAAACAGTAATACGAAAGTATGTTTGCAGAAAGGGTCTTATGTTTGGCATTACATTTGAACTAATCGTTAAAAATATTTGTATTTTTTATAACTTTTTATCGAAAGGCATTATTTACTTTGCAGCAAATCTGTGCATAGATATTGCAATTATTTTATTGTATGAACAATGAGTCCTCACAAATATTTCAAACGCATAGTGCAACACGCTGGCAAAGGGTAAAGTGGAGTGCCAGAGTTTTACTGGTACTTTTACTTCTAGCCGTTGTTGTTGTATTCATAGCATATAAAAGCATGGACCTACCCGGAATTCCTCTCGAAGGTAAGGCCATCAAGAAAGTTTTAACTGAAGAGGTTCCGGGATATCGTGAAAGTGAAATGGGAAAGCAATACCGCGGATTCAGAAAAGTAATTAAAAATCAATGGGCCAAAGGAAAGGGTATAGGTCAAAATAAAAATGTGCTGGATCTTTCCAATTCATCCTATTTCAGTGATTCTCTAGGAATACGTGCAGCCTTTTATGTGGCATGGGATGCGCAATCATTCTTTTCTCTTCGTAAAAACATTTCTAAGGTTAATCTCATTTTACCGGAATGGTTTTTTATTGACCCTAATGCGGATACACTCTTTGCCAATATTGATAAAAGAGCTTTTGATATTATAAAAGAATCTGGCGTTAAGGTAATGCCCATGCTATCTAACAGCTATAATGCAAAATTTAATGGTGCAGCATTACACCGCATTTTAAATAATCCTGCCAAAACAAAACGTTTGATCAATGATGTGATTAAACTTCTTTCTGCCAATAATTTTGCGGGCATTAATGTTGACTTTGAGGAGATGGAGGAAAACAAAAATGAAGTACTTACTCAATTTCAAAAAAATCTGTACAATGCTTTACATGACAAGGGTTTTTTAGTTACGCAAAATGTTTCTCCTTTTAATGAGGACTATAATTATACAGAATTAGCCAGGTACAATGACTATTTATTTTTGATGGCTTATGACCAGCATTCTGAAAGCACTAAACCCGGGCCTGTATGCAGCCAGAAATGGATAGAAGAGGCTGTTAATAAATTAGCTGTCAAAGTTTCTCCTTCTAAAATAGTTTTAAATCTTGCTGCATATGGTTATGACTGGCAAAAGAACGGCAAAGCAGTTCCTGTTTCATATCAGGAAGCATTGACTACTGCTAAAGAAAGTAATGGTGTGATCGATTTCGATAATGACACTTATAATCTTCATTTTAAATATTACGATAGCAAAGACATAATACATGAAGTTCATTTTACTGATGCTGCAACCAATTTTAACAGTATTCGGTTTGCCACAGAATATGGTTTGGCAGGCACAGCAGTCTGGAGATTAGGGAGTGAAGACAACCGACTCTGGGATTTCTATCATCTTCCTATGACAAAAGATGCTTTAAAAGCTTTCGATTTTAAAGAATTCAGTTCTGTAGAAAGCATCACTACACCTGATTTTATTGGCGAAGGCGAAGTTCTTGATTTGCTTTCCACTCCAACAGATGGTCATATTACACCGGAGGTAAACAGAGATGAAATGTTGATCAGTGAAGAAAGTTATGATTCCCTTCCCTCTGCTTATGTAGTTAGAAAGTTTGGTAAAAGAACTGACAAAAAATTAGTGCTCACATACGATGATGGCCCAGACCCGGTTTATACTAAACAGATATTAGATACACTTGCTTATTATCATGTTCCTGCTGCATTTTTTTTAGTGGGCATTGAAGCAGAAAATAATATTCCCTTAGTAAAAAGGATTTTTAGAGAAGGCCATGAAATCGGCAACCATACTTTCACACATCCAAATATGGCGGAAGTAAGTAAAAGTCGTGCCCTGCTGGAGATTGACGCTACAAGACTATTGATAGAATGTTTGATTGGCCGAAGCACTGTGATGTTCAGGGCTCCTTATAATGCTGATAGTGATCCTGAAAAAGCCGAGGAAATGATCCCTGTTGCATTAAGCAGAACTAGGAATTATATCACCATCGGAGAAAGTATTGATCCGGAAGATTGGCTACAAGGAGAGGTTCCAAACTTTAATGCCGATACTATTTTTAACCGCGTTGTAAAAATTTATAATTATCATTTAAGCAATGATGATAGTGCAAATATTATTTTATTGCATGATGCCGGCGGCAACAGAACTGCAACTGTACAGGCAACAGGAATGATCATTCGTTATTTTCAACAAAAAGGTTACAAGTTCATCACTGTAGCGGAATTGTTGCATAAAAAGCCCGAAGACATGATGCCACCGGTAGAAAATGGTATGAGCTATAATCTACTTCGATTTAATTATTTCGTGGCAGAAAGCGGTTATTTATTAGGGCATTTTTTATATGCACTCTTTATTGTATTTCTGATGTTAGGTGCTGTAAGAATCCTTGTACTTGGTTTCTTCGCCTTCAAGCAAAAAAGAAAAGAAAGACTAAATGCAAATATAAAATTAGAAAATCCGCCTGCAGTTTCGATCATTGTTCCTGCATACAATGAAGAGGTTAATGCAATAAGTTCTTTAGAAAATCTGTTACGCTGCGATTATCCTTTTTATGATATTATTTTCATTGATGACGGCAGTTCGGATAACACATTTGAAATAGTTAATGAAACTTTTAAAGATCATCCAAAAATGAAGGTCTTTACCAAACCAAATGGCGGCAAAGCTTCTGCACTGAATTTTGGTATTGCAAAAACAACAGCAGATTATGTTGTATGTATTGATGCAGACACAAAATTATTACCTAATGCAGTGAGTCAGTTGATGAAAGGTTTTTTCGATCCAAAAGTGGGTGCTGTTGCGGGTTCTGTTAAAGTAGGCAATGAGATAAACATGTTAACCAGATGGCAAAGTATTGAATATACTACCAGTCAAAATTTTGATAGAAAAGGTTTTGCTTATCCAAATGCTATAACAGTTATTCCAGGTGCCATCGGTGCATTTAAAAAAGAAGCATTGAAAGAAGCAGGTGGCTTTACAACGGATACATTGGCTGAAGATTGCGATATCACTATCAGGATTTTAAGAGCGGGTTATATTATTGCCAATGAACCAAAAGCAATGGCATATACTGAAGCTCCTGAAACATTGAAACAATTTTTCAAACAACGTTTTCGTTGGACTTTTGGTGTGATGCAAACTTTTTGGAAACATAAAGATGCCTTGTTCGTTAACAAGTATAAAGCTTTAGGCTGGATTGCATTACCCGATATTTTGCTATTTAAATACATTATTCCATTGTTTAGTCCAATTGGCGATTTCTTTATGTTCTTCGGTTTATTCACAGACAGTAGAGGAAAAATAGGGATCTATTATCTTATTTTTTTACTAATCGATAGCCTGATCGCAGGATTAGCTTTTGCATTTGAAAAAGAGAAAGCATGGAAATTGGTATGGCTGATACCTCAACGACTAATTTACAGATGGTTAATGATGATCGTTCTCTTCCGCTCTTACCGCAGGGCCGTTAAAGGCGAGTTACAGCATTGGGGCGTTTTAAAAAGAACTGGGAATGTAAAAGACATTGATCTGGTCACAACATAAATTTTTAAAGAGTTACTAGCTTTTTGAAGGTTGGCAACGCTTCATTCATATCATTTATTAAGTCATTGTGAGTCAGGGTAAGCCAAAAAAGACCCCATCCCTACGAAGAAACCCTTCGGACAATCCATCTCCGGAGGAGAAGGGCAAGTGATTTGATATTAATGATGAGTTTTCATCTTTAAATGAACAAAAGCCATCTCCTTTGAAGAGGATTCAGGTGAGGTTTATTAAACAAATTCTTTATCCCAAACTCAGATTAATTTAATTCCGCCAACGGATTTTACTGTTAACTTCTTATTAACGAAGCACCAACCATTTCAAAAAGTCCGCTATACCATCGTCGAACACCGGCCGAACCTCAGTCGAACACTTACTTTTTAATCAGGGGTTTATTTTTGTATCGAAAAGTAATTTCTAATGCCTCGCTGAGGCTACTATTTTTATTTAATAATTTAACCCGAGTTCACATAAACTCAATCCAAAATACTCGTTCGTTTTTCTTTACTTTGCAACAATTTTAATATCAATCATTAATATGAAATTGAAAGACATTCAGGTACTCAATGAAAAAGAAACGCGTGGCGGTTTTGGTGAAGGTGCCTACGAGATTGGAAAAGAAAATTCAAATGTTGTGATCCTTACAGCTGATTTGGCCGGATCTATGAAAATCGCGCCTTTTATAAAAGAATTTCCTGAACGTTTCATTCAATGTGGTATTGCCGAAGCAAATATGATAGGCATTGCAGCAGGTTTAACCATTGGCGGTAAAATTCCTTATACTACAACATTCGCGAATTTCAGTACCGGACGTGTGTACGATCAGATCCGTCAGAGTGTTGCTTACAGCAATAAAAATGTAAAGATCTGTGCATCACATGCAGGATTAACATTAGGTGAAGATGGGGCAACTCATCAAATCTTAGAAGATATCGGATTGATGAAAATGTTACCTGGGATGACAGTAATTGTACCATGTGATTTTAATCAAACCAAAGCTGCAACTAAAGCCATTGCGTCTTACGAAGGACCCGTTTACTTGCGTTTTGGCAGGCCCAAATGGCCAAACTTCACCAAAGAAGACGGCAGTGATTTTGTGATTGGTAAAGCACAACAATTAAGTGAAGGAACTGATGTTTCTATATTTGCGTGCGGTCATATGGTGTGGAAAGCAATTGAAGCAGGAAGGATTTTAGAAGAAAAAGGATTAAGTGTTGAATTGATAAATATTCATACCATTAAACCATTAGATGTTGATGCCATCATTAAATCCATCAGTAAAACAAAAGCTGCGGTTACTGTTGAAGAACATAATATCATTGGTGGTTTGGGCGACAGCATTGCACAAGTTGCTGCAACACATTTTCCTATCCCGATTGAATATGTTGGAACAAAAGATACTTTCGGCGAAAGTGGAACACCTGCACAACTTCTAACCAAATACGGATTGGATGCTCCTAATATTGTTGATGCTGTTGAAAAAGTAATGAAGAGAAAATAACAAAATGATCTTTAAAAAAAGCCGCAATTATAATGTTGCGGCTTTTTTATTTCGATGACCCCTATATTTTATGGCGCTAATCTTTCTCTAGTCCATTTCCCATCTCCTTGCAAAGTATATTGAATGCGGTCGTGCAGTCTGCTGCTTCGGCCCTGCCAGAATTCTATTTTACTTGGTTTCACTATATAACCTCCCCAATGTTCAGGGCGTGGAATATTTTGAGTCCCAAATTGTTCTTCATATTTAAGAAAATTTTCTTCGATCACTTGCCTATTTTTGATCACAGTACTTTGCGGCGAAGCCCATGCACCGATCTGACTCCCGATTGGACGTGACTTAAAATAAATATCACTTTCTATTGCAGAAATTTTTTCAACAATACCATCAATACGAACCTGACGTTCCAACTCTTTCCAGAAAAATAATAAAGAAGCTTTTGGGTTTTCTGCCATTTCATTTCCTTTAGCACTATTGTAATTGGTAAAGAAAACAAATCCTCTTGCATCGTATCCTTTTAATAAAACAATCCGTGCAGAAGGCGTTCCATTCTTATCAGCCGTTGCCAATGTCATGGCATTTATTTCATGCAAATGACTATTTCTAGCCTCACTCCACCATTTAGAAAATTGTTCGTAAGCATTGAGAGCTGTATCTTCTTCACTTAGTGATTTTAATTTATAATCTATCCTGATATTCGCGATCGGATCGTTGGACTCGTTCATTATAAAATGTTTAGACAGCAAAGTTATTGATATAACAAACTCAAAAGCTGATGATTCTCATGCACAAAAAAAGCGGCTTAAGCCGCTTTCTGTTTATTCAGTAATTTCTGTTTCGTGCACTTTGTGTTTTCCGCTGATGAATGTGTACACCGCAGGAATAACAAATAATGTAAGAATCAATGAAAACAATAATCCGCCAACAACAACAATACCCAATGGGATACGGCTCGTACTCGCATCACCAATACTTAATGCAATGGGCAAAGCACCTAAGGAAGTAGCTAGACTTGTCATTAAAATGGGTCTTAATCTTTGTGTAGCTGCTTCAATGATTGCATCCATTTTATTATACCCGAATTCACGTTTTTGTTTGGCAAATTCTACAATTAAAATTCCGTTTTTGGTCACCAGTCCAATCAACATGATCATTCCTATCTCTGAGAGGATATTCAATGTTTGATGAAAAACATATAAACTTAATAATGCTCCGGCTAATGCCAAAGGAACTGTAAACATAATAGTGAGTGGATCGATGAAACTTTCAAACTGTCCTGCCAATACCAAATAGATTAACAACAATGCTAAAACAAATGCAAACATGATATTAGATGAGCTTTCATCAAAATCTCTTGATGGGCCGCTCAATGAAGTTTGAAAACTTTCATCTGTTAATTTATTGGCAATGGCCCGCATGGCGACAATGCCATCACCAATTGTTTTTCCATCAGCTAAGGAAGCCGAGATAGTTGCAGCTTTATATCTGTTGAAGTGATATAATGTAGATGGATTACTGGCTTCATCCAAATGAACAACTGCATCAAGCGGGATATTATCGCCATTTTTATTGCGAACGTATAAATTTTTAATATCAAAAGGTGTATTACGATTCTCTCTTTCCACCTGAGCAATTACCTGATATTGATATCCATTCATGATAAAATAAGCCATTCTACCGCCACTGTAGGCAGACTGCAATGCTGAAACCACATCGGCAGTTGAAAGATTCAGATCTTTTACTTTTATTCTGTCAACTGTCAATTGTACCTCTGGTCTTGTGAATCTCAAATTCACATCTACATTAGAAAATGTCTTATTCTTTCTTGCTTCATCTAAAAATTTCGGAATGATCTCTTTCAATTTGTTAAGATCCTGATTTTGCAGGATGAATTGAACCGGCAATGAGCCCCTTGAAGAAAGACCAACAGAAATGGTTTGTTCCTGAATTGCAAATATTCTTGCATCATTGAAACGTGCTAATTTTTTTTGAAGATCAGCAGTAATTTCCATCTGGGTTCTTTTGCGAAGTTTAGGATCAACTAATCCCAAACGCGGTTGCGTTGTATTCATACCTGAGGAAGATCCGCCAAAGCCTGCTGGAGTTCGCAAGTAAACAAAATCTCTTTCGGGAACCGAATCCAATAAATAATTACTGATCTTATCCGCCATGTTTTGCATACGCGGATAGCTGGTTCCTTCTGGTGCTGTAACCGTAAAACGAATACTGCTTCTGTCTTCCAATGGAGCCAATTCACTTTGTAGGTTCTGCATCACAAACCAGATAATACCCACACATGCCAAAATAATCAGCCACGCTACCCAGCGTATTTTCATGAATGATTTCAATAAATTTTTATACCCGCTTTCCATTCCGGTAAAGAATGGTTCGGTTGATTTGTAGAACCAACCTTCATGTGCTTTTTTTGAGCTTAGATATACATTCAATACTGGAGTAATGGTGAGTGAAACAAATGCTGATATTAAAACTGCGGCCGCCAATGTTACACCAAACTCTCGGAATAATCTTCCAACAAATCCCTGAAGGAATATTACCGGCAAAAACACAACTGCCAATGTGATAGAAGTTGAGATCACAGCAAAAAATATCTCTTTACTTCCTTCTAATGCAGCTTTGCGGATAGGAAGGCCTTCCTCTAATTTTCTGAATATATTTTCAGTTACCACTATACCATCATCTACTACCAATCCTGTAGCCAGCACAATTCCAAGTAAGGTTAAAATATTGATAGAGAACCCTGCTAGATACATTACAAAAAAAGTTGCAATCAAAGAGATGGGAATATCGATCAATGGACGTAATGCAATCAGCCAGTTACGAAAGAATAAAAAGATTACTAATACCACCAATCCGAACGCAATAAATAAAGTTTCTTTTACTTCGCTTAATGATTTACGGATATTGATTGTATTGTCAATTACCACATTGAATTCGATATCGGACTTATTGGATTTTTTAATTTGTTCCAACCGCTTATAAAATTCGTCTGCTATTTCAATATTATTAGCGCCGGGTTGAGGAGTAATGGCAAGCCCTACTGCATGTAACCCATTGAGTTTCCAGGATTGTTCTATTTGTTCAGGACCTAATTCAACACGGGCAATATCGTTTAAACGAACAATACCATTGGCATCCTGCTTAATAATTAAATCTCTGAATTGCTGCTCAGTGGTAAATCTTCCTAAAGCTCGAATAATCAGTTCAGTATTATCACCATATATTTTTCCCGGAGGTAATTCTATATTTTCATTATTTAAGGAAGTGCTAATATCATTAAAAGCAATACCATAAGAATTCATTTTATCTGGATTGAGCCAGATACGCATGCTGTAACGTTTTTGCCCAAAAATGCCAACCGAGCTAACATCTTTAATTGTTTGTAATTGTTGCTGCAATACGTTTTCTGCATAATCGCTTAATTGCAGTAGGCTTTTTGTATGACTTTGAACAGCAATAACAATAATAGGATCACTGTTTGCATCAGCTTTTGAAACTACAGGCGGTGCATCAATATCCTGTGGTAAGCTTCTTTGAGCCTGACCTACTTTATCACGGACATCACTGGCGGCAGCTTCCAAATCAACCCCTAAATTAAATTCAACCGTAATATTACTGCCACCTAAAGTGCTGGAAGAAGTAATAGTGCGGATACCGGGAATACCATTGATCTGTTTTTCTAAAGGTTCTGTGATCTGACTCTCGATGATATCTGCATTTGCACCGGTATAGCTTGTAGAAACGTTGATCACCGGCGGATCAATTGCAGGATAATCACGTACTGCCAAAAATGTAAACCCAACTACCCCAAACAGAATGATGCCAAGATTCATCACTGTTGCTAATACAGGTCTCTTTAATGATAATTCGGAAATATTCATGGAGTGGAACTATTCAAAATAATAAAGAAATGAATAAATGCTATTATGACTATTTATTTAATTGATCAAGTGTTTTTACTGAACGAACTTTAACTGCGGCCTTTGGTCTTGCAAATAATATTCCCGTAACAACCACAGAATCACCAATTTGCACACCTTTGGTTATTTCAATATTATCGGCTTGCCGCAACCCTGTTTCCACATTTACAAAATTGGCTTTCCCGTTCTTAACTACAATTAGTTGTTTGTTTTTATCATCAGGAATGATGCAACCTGTAGGAACCAAGATCACTCTTGTATCAATATTTGATGCAACATATACTTTTACAAAAGTTCCGGGATTAAAATTCCCTTCCTGTAAAATAGCTCTCACTTTCAGATTTCTTGTATTGATATTTACTTGTGGTTCAACTGCAATAATGGTAGCTTTCTTTTTCACACCTTTTGCCGCATCTGCTTCTACATCAACAGTTGCACCAATTTTTAGCACATTGCTGTACATTTCAGGTATCGTGAAATCGATCTTCATTTTAGTGTTTTGCTGAACAGTTGTAATTAATGAGGCGGGTGTTAGATAGGCCCCGGTACTCACTTGTCGTAAGCCAACTTCGCCCGTAAAAGGGGCTCTGATAACTGTTTTATCAATCAAAGCTTCTGTATATTCAATATCGGCTTTATAACTATCAATGGATGTTTTAGCAGCATCATAGTCTGCCTGATTGATACCATCAACAAGCAATAATTTTCTCAGCCTTTCTTCCGTTCTTTTGGCTAATTCCAATGCAACTTTTTCCTTACTTAATTGAGCCTGAAGGTCGGCATCGTTAATCCGTGCTATTACAGTTCCCTGTTGAACTGTTTTTCCTTCCGGAACATTCAAAAAGGTTAGGCGTCCGCTTATTTCCGGATGCAATTCAACATATTCATTTGCTACAACTGAACCATTTGCTTCAACTATATTACTTATTGAAGTGGTATTTGCAACAATTACATCCACAATTGCCGCCTGTCCTGCTGGATTTTGTTTGACTTCTTCCTTCTTACTCTTGCAGGCAGTTGCCAATATCAGTACGAAAAAATAGAATAAAATTTTTTGAGGCATTACTATAAGTGTTATTGCTAAAGAGAATTTTAGAGCGATAAAGATAATCAGAATTGATATTAGAATGGAGAAAGAAGAGGGTCTTACATTTTGCTTTTACCGATAATATCGCACACTAAGTCTATTTATAAAAAAACATTAATTCATTTAAGTAACTGATTTCCGTCATTTTTTCCACTTATTCATCAAACTACTTTCGTGTTCTCAATTTTCTTACAGTTTAATAATAATATCATGGAAACATCAATTAAACCTCAATCAGAAGCTTCTTTAACAGAAGACAACCATTCTTTAGAAATCATGGATGGGAATGAAGCTGCTGCTTATGTTGCTTACAAAACCAGTGAAGTTTGTGCAATTTACCCAATTACACCCTCTTCTTCAATGAGTGAATGGACAGATGAGTGGAGTGCAAAAGGCATGAAAAATATTTTTGGTCAGATCCCGAGAATCATGGAAATGCAAAGTGAAGCAGGTGCCGCAGGTGCCATACACGGTGCTTTACATGGTGGTGCTTTGGCTTCTACATTTACTTCTTCACAGGGGTTGTTATTGATGATCCCAAACATGTATAAAATTGCAGGGGAGCTTACTCCTGCTGTTTTTCATATTGCAGCAAGAACCTTAGCTACTCATGCTCTCTCCATTTTTGGCGATCACAGTGATGTAATGGCAGTGCGAGGTACAGGCTTTTCAATGTTATTTGGAAATACTGCTCAAGAAGCAATGGATTTGGCTTTAATTTCTCAGGCTGCAACATTAAAAGCAAGGATTCCATTCTTAAATATATTTGATGGATTCAGAACTTCTCATGAATTATCTCAGGTAAATGTTATTTCTGACGATGTTATAGCTGAAATGATCGATATGGATCTGGTAAATGCTCACCGCGACAGAGGTTTATCTCCCGATAACCCATCTATCCGCGGTACTGCACAAAATCCTGATGTATTCTTCCAGAACCGTGAAGCCGCCAATACTTTCTATGATAAAGTACCCGGTATTGTTGAAGAAACAATGGACAAATTCGCAGCATTGACAGGCAGAAAATATAAACTATTCGATTATTACGGACACGATCATCCTGATCGCGTGATCATTATTATGGGCTCAGGTGCATGTGCTGTTCAGGAAACAGTTGATTATCTGAACTCAGAAGGAAAAAGAGTAGGCATGATCAATGTTCGTTTATTCCGCCCTTTCTCTGTTCAACATTTCATTAAATCATTACCAAAATCTGTTGTAAGTATTGCTGTATTGGATCGTTGCAAAGAACCAACCAGTATGGCTGAACCATTATATATGGATGTTGTAAATGCATTAAATGAATCTCAGGAAAATCATCATGCACATGTAATTGGTGGGCGTTACGGATTATCTTCTAAAGAATTCACACCTGCCATGGTAAAAGGTGTTTTCAAGGAACTCAAGCAAAAACATCCGAAAAATCACTTTACCATTGGTATTGATGATGATGTAACTCATTTGAGTTTGTGGTATGATAAAACTTTTAACCTTGATTCTCAACATAAATTCCGCGGACTGTTTTTTGGATTAGGTGCAGATGGTACAGTGAGTGCAAATAAAAACTCAATTAAGATCATCGGAGACAAAACCGATTTCTTTGTTCAGGGATATTTTGTATACGATTCTAAAAAATCTGGTTCACTTACTGCATCACATTTGCGTTTTGGCGAAAAACCAATCCGTTCCACTTACCTGGTACAATCTGCAAACTTTATTGCCTGCCATCATTTTAATTATCTGATGAAGTATGATATTTTAAAAGAAGCAGAATACGGTGCAACATTCTTATTGAATGCTCCTTACGAAAAAGATAAAGTTTGGGGTATGTTACCAAGAAAGATACAGCAAGAGATCATTGAAAAACACCTGAAATTCTATGCCATCAACGCATACACAGTAGCGAAAGATGCCGGAATGGGTAACCGTATCAATACCATCCTGCAAACTTGTTTCTTTGCGATCAGCAATGTATTGCCAAGGGAAGAAGCTATTGAAAAAATCAAAGAAGCCATTTACGAATCTTACTGGAAGAAAGGCGAAGCTGTTGTTCAGAAAAATTATGAAGCAGTAGATCAAACTTTGGCCAATCTTTATGAAATAGATTACAAGAATTTGAAAGTTGGAGATGTTCCTTTGGATGATGTTGTTCCAAAAAATTCTCCTGATTTTGTAAAAGATGTTTTAGGAAGAATTATTTCTGGCAACGGTGATGACCTTCCTGTAAGTGCTTTACCAATTGATGGCACTTTCCCTTCAGGTACCACTAAGTATGAAAAGAGAAATATTGCAGATGCTGTTCCTGTTTGGGATGCTGATCTTTGTACACAATGTGGTAAATGCTTTATGATATGTCCGCATGCAGCTATTCGTCCTAAAGTTTATGACAAGGAATTATTGAACAGTGCACCATCTTCATTTAAACATGTTGACCCGATCGGTAAAGAATGGGATAAAACTAAAGAAGCTTATACTTTACAGGTTTCCACAGAAGATTGTACCGGTTGTACATTATGCGTTGAGTTCTGTCCGATGACAAGCAAAACAGATCCCGGCCATAAAGCGATCAATATGTTTGATAAAACACCTTTCCAGGCAGACGAAATACAAAACTGGGATTTCTTCTTGACCATTCCTGAAATAGATCGTACAAGAATTAATCGCACTACAGTAAAAGGTTCTCAATTCTTCCAACCATTATTTGAATTTTCAGGCGCCTGTTCAGGTTGCGGAGAAACTCCATATTTAAAATTACTGACCCAATTATTTGGTGAAAGAATGATCGTTGCCAATGCAACAGGTTGTTCATCCATCTTCGGAGGTAATTTACCAACAACACCATGGACAAAGAATAAAGAAGGTGTTGGACCGGCCTGGGCAAATTCATTGTTCGAAGACAATGCAGAATTTGGTTTAGGTATTAAGATGGCAAATGACCATAAAAAAATGGGTGCTATCTCTTTGTTGAATGAATTAAGACATGTTGTGGGTGATGAATTGGCTGAATCTATCATTAATTCTCCTGAAACAACAGAATCTGAAATTCATGTGAAACATGAGCTGATCAAAGAACTGAAACATCGTTTACGTGGCCAAAGATCAGTTGCTGCTCATAATTTGTATCATTTGGCTGATTTCCTTGCAGAAAAATCTGTTTGGATCATCGGTGGTGACGGTTGGGCTTATGATATCGGGTATGGTGGATTGGATCATGTATTATCAACAGGAGAAAATATAAATATCATGGTACTGGATACAGAAGTATATTCCAATACCGGCGGACAAAAATCTAAATCAACACCGCTCGGCTCAAGTGCCAAATTCTCAGTAAACGGTAAAACAACCGGGAAAAAAGATCTGGCATTGCAAGCTATTGCACACGGCACAGCTTATGTTGCTCAAATAGCCATGGGCGGAAATGATGCACATACGATTAGAACCATTTTGGAAGCAGAAGCATTCCCAGGTCCTTCTTTGATCATTGCATATGCGCATTGTATTGCTCACGGAATTGATATGGCACATGGTGCTGAAGAACAGGATTTCGCAGTTAAATCCGGTTACTGGCCATTGTTCCATTACAATCCTTTAAAAGAAAAAGGACAACGTTTTGTGATCGATTCGAAAGAAGCTACGATGCCTTTAAGTGATTTCATGTATCATGAGAACAGGTTTAATGTCATCAAAGCAAAAGACCCTGCATTAGCTGAAAAATTCATGCACCAGTCAGAAGAAGCAAGAATAAGCAAATGGGATCGTCTCGTTACTCTCAAAGGCCTTTAACGATTGTTTATATAATATGAAGCAAAAGGAATCCTGAAAATGGATTCCTTTTTTGTGCAATAAACTTAATAAAATATCGTTTAGTTAGCAGTACCGCTCATTTTTACTCCGTATCAGGTTCCGATTTAACTGTAGAAAAGGAATTTAAATTATATAACCTGACAAACTTCTGTTATGAAAATCATTGTTACACTTATTATTTTGGCCTTTGTTGCATTGTCTTTAATATAAAAGATGATCTACATTTTGACAGCCCACATCAAGGGAACAACGAAAAAGGAACTTCGAATGAAGTTCCTTTTTAATTATATGAGATAATCTTAAACTAAAAACAGTCTTTACAATTTCACTTTACTTTCATAATAAGGCACTTCGTCATGAGATACTTCTTCTTTCTGATACCAATATGCTTGGGTAACAACATGCCCACTCTCTGTAAGTAATAATCTACTGAAAATAGCATTGATGGAATTAAACGCAAGATCCGTTACGCCCACGGTAAATGTTGCTGGTGGTAGCGGTAATGGTGGAGGTGCTACTTCTCCTTCAGCCAAAGGCTTTACCGGCGCTGCTTTAGGAGGTGGCGTTGATGCGATCTCAACTGTATATTTATTGAATTGTAATAGTTGCTTTAAAAATTCAGCTCGTCCGGGTGAAACCAGTTTTTCAACGATGGCACATTTAACAGCATTCAATTCTTCGGTAGTATGATTTTGATTGATGGCCATATCTGTTATAAGTTATAAGTAGTAAGTTAAAAACTGCTGGTCAATGAGTAAATATATTCGTACACGTAACTCATCAAACCTGTTAATACAATACCGGCAATGCAAATAAACAGAGCCAGTTTGGGTGATGCAGGGATCGCCAATTTTTCTATCGGTGATTCATTCTCATCCATGAAAATGGCTTTCACTACTTTCAAATAATAATATAGTGAAACGATCATATTCAATGCAGCAATAGTGATGAGTATATAATTTCCCTGCCCGGCCCCTGCCATCAGTAAAAAGAATTTACCGAAGAATCCGGCAGTTGGTGGAATGCCTGCCAGTGAAAATAATGAGATGGCCAAAACCCATGACAGAAGAGGATTGGTCTTATAAAAGCCTTTGTAATCTTCTATATTTTCTTTCCCTGTAACTGCGCTAACTAATCCAATTACACCAAATGCACCGAGATTCGAGAAAATATAGATCAGCACAAAATAAATAACGGAAGCAGTGCCTGTTTGTGATGCTCCTGAAATACCTATCAAAATAAAACCAACTTGCGCAATGGATGAAAATGCTAAGAATCGTTTTAAATTATTCTGACGTATAGCAAAAAGATTTCCTGTTATCATTGTTAGCACCGACAGAACAAATAAAATATTATACCATGTTACTGCCAATGGTTTGAATACAGTATATAAAACAGAAACAAAAACAAATAATACCGCCCCCTTTGAAATGACCGATAAATAAGAAGTAACTGAAACAGGTGCTCCTTCGTAAACATCAGCAGTCCATAAATGAAATGGCACTACCGAAATTTTAAATGAGAATCCAGCGATCAATAAAATAAATGCGAATATCTGTAAAGGATTTCCGTCTAAATGTTGTGACAGTTCGGAAAAGATCAAAGTCCCCGTTGTTCCATACATAAGTGAAATACCAAACAATAATAGTCCTGATGAAAATGCGGAAGAGATGATCAATTTAAAAGCAGCTTCTGACGATTTTCTTTTTTCAAGATCGAAGTTGGCAAGAGCTGCCAATGGAATGGTTGATAATTCCAAGCCCAAATAAAACATCAATAAATTTCCTGCAGAGATCATGAAGAACATTCCCACCAATGTTGAAAGCAAGAGCATATAGAACTCTATCACATGCTTATGGTTCTTCAACCATGAATAAGATTGCAGTGAAATAATATACGTACCTAAACTGAGGATACTTTTTTCAGTAACGATCAGTTTATTGGTCTTAAACATTTCATTGAATAAAATGCCATCTTCATTCCAGAAGAAACCTGCCACAAAATTGAATAACAACAATAAGTTCACAAGGTTCAGAATATTTTCATTCTTCCATTCCTTGCTTCCTACTTTTATGAACAGCAGAACAAAGATGATGGCAATGATCACCAATTCCTGTTTCATCAATATTAAAAAATCAGTCCTCATAATCTACATTCATTTAAGCACGTTTCCCAAATGTTGAAAAATATTTTCTGCTCCGGGTGTTACTAATTGATTGATCCAAAACGGTGCAATCCCAATGGCAACAATGCCGATGATTAAAATTCCCGTTGCTATTTTTTCATTCCAAGTTGCATCAGTTAAATGGTGATAATGAAGATCTGTAATCGGCCCCATTACTGTTTTCCCTGTTGCACGTAAAATATAAACAGCCGTAACAACAATAGAAGCACAAGCTAAGATCGTTGCAAAACGATACCATTGATCAGGATTTTGCCAGCTGCCCATGAATACAGTCATCTCTGCAACAAAACCACTAAATCCGGGCAATCCCAAAGAACATAAACCAGCTATTACAAATACGGTTGAGATGAATGGGATCACTTTCAATAATCCGCCCAATTGTTCTACCATTCGGGTATGTGTTCTGCTGTATATCATGCCGATGGCAGCGAAGAAAAGTGCTGTCATCAAGCCATGCGATACCATTTGCAATACAGCTCCTGTGATAGAAGTTTGTGTTAGCATTCCAATTCCTAATAAAACAAAACCGCAGTGACTAACTGATGAATATGCGTTGATATATTTCAAATCCTTTTGCATCATCGTAGCGAATGCCCCGTAGATGATGGCAATGGTTGCCAATAAAATGATCACCCATGAATAATAATGTGCCGCATCGGGCATTAAATAAGTTGCAACGCGCAAACAACCGTAACCTCCGAGTTTCATGGAGATACCTGCCAGGAACATCGATGCAGCTGTTGGTGCGGATGAGTGTCCATCGGGCACCCAGGTATGAAAGGGAAACAATGCAGTGAATATTCCGAATCCTACAAAAGCAAACGGGAAAAATAATTTTTGTGCTGCAATATCTATATGCATTTGTGAGATCTGGATCAAATCAAAACTATGCGCACCATTTGCATTTGTATTAAAATATAAACCAGCCAATCCAACAAATACCAACCCCGATCCACCCATCAGCATCAATGCCAATTTCATGGCACTGTATTCTTTTTTGCCGCTTCCCCAGATACCGATCAATAAAAACTTTGGTATCACCGCCACTTCTAAGAAGAAGAATAATGTAAAGATGTCTAAAGAAATAAAATAGCCATAAGCACCCACACTTAAAAATAATAAGAGAAAGAAAAATTCTTTATTCAATGTTTCCTGAGCCCAAGAAACCAGTACACCTGCTATTACAACAAATGAAGTCAACAAGATCATCGCTACAGAAATTCCATCCACCCCAATATGATAATGAATATTCATTGGTGCAAACCAGGTATAATCAAAATCAAATAAGAATTGTGTTGTGTTACCTGCTGTACGTTCTTTCCAGTACACAAATAACAGATCAAGCGACAATAAAAATTGCGTTGCCGATCCAATCAATGCAACAGTTCTTACCTGCTTCAACCCTTTCACAAATAATATCGCGAAAGTGGTAATCAAAGGCAAGATGATCAAAATCGATAAATTCATTTTTTTATATTTTTATAACCCCGCTTTAAATTTTTATCCAACATCGTTGCGTCGCACTCTTGTGCTGCAACAATCAATTCATCAGTTCCAGAAATAAATGAATAACACAGCTAATCCTAAAATTCCACCAAAGAAATATAAAGCATAGTTCTGCACTTTGCCTGATTGAAATCCTTTGATCAACTCTGAGATCTTTCCGGTGGTTGTTGCCAGTAAATTCATAAAACCATCCACAATATTTTTATCGATCCATGCGGCTGGTCTGCCGATGAGATTGAAAATAATTTTCTTTGTAATGAACAAGTATATTTCATCTATATAAAACTTTTTGTATGCAGCCTTATACAAACCGCCAAATCCTTCAGCAACATTTGATGCCCTGTCGCTTTTAGTTTTATATAAAAATGTTGCCAATGCAATTCCCAAAATAGCCAGGATAACAGGTAATGCTGAAAATTTGATATCAATATGCGTTTCCAATGCCGCACCATCAGAAGTAACCAATGATGCAATGGGAACAAATCCTGCAACCAATGCACAAGCAGCTAAAACGATCAATGGAAGTTTCATTGAGAAAGTTCCTTCACCATGATGTGTATCGTGCACAAGTGCTTCTCTGCTCCAGAAGATCGAATAATACAAACGGAACATATAAAAAGCAGTCAGGCCTGAAGTAAATACAGCAAGTCCATAAACCAGTAAATTGGACTGGTAAGCCGCTAATAAAATCTCTTCCTTACTGAAAAATCCGGAAAATGGCGGAATCCCTGCAATGGCCAAACATGCAATTAAAAACGTGATATGCGTAATGGGCATTAATTTTCTTAATCCACCCATATCTTTCATTTCATTGCTGTGCACTAAATGTATCACCGCACCGGCACCAAGGAATAATAATGATTTAAAGAAAGCATGTGTAAATAAATGGAACATAGAAGCCATATAGCCCAATCCATTCTCGCCGCCATATTTTGAAACGCCTAATGCGAACATCATGTAACCGATCTGCGACATGGTTGAATAGGCCAATACTCTTTTAATATCAGTTTGTGTACATGCAATCACAGCCGCAAGCAATGCCGAGAATGCGCCAACATAGGTTACAATTTGTAAAGCAGTTACATCAATGGAAAATACAGGGAATAATCTTGCCACCAAATACACACCTGCCACAACCATTGTTGCAGCATGTATCAATGCAGAAACAGGTGTTGGACCTTCCATCGCATCGGGCAACCAGATATGCAAAGGGAACATGGCTGATTTACCTGCACCACCGATAAATACCAATGTCAATCCCCATGTCAGCATCGAAGGCCCAAGGAATGATGCAGAAGTTATACTGATATATTGTGATGATTGGGTTGCTGTTAATCTTTCGATCAGCACGCCAAAATCTAATGTGCCGCTGTAAAATGCCAAGATCAAAATGCCTATTAAAAAACCAAGATCAGCAAAACGTGTAACGATGAATGCTTTTTTTGCTGCAGCCACAGCTGAAGGTTTTTCGAAATAATATCCGATCAATAGAAATGATGAAACACCCACCAATTCCCAGAACATATAGATCTGAAAAATATTGGATGATAAAACCAAACCTAGCATAGAGAATGTGAACAAAGAAAGAAATGCATAATAAGTGGCAAATCGTTCTTCCCCTTTCATATAGCCCAGACTGAAAAGATGTACCATCAAAGAAACAAAAGTCACTACCACGATCATCATCACAGAAATGGGATCGAGGATGATACCCATATCGATTGACACATTCGGAGAGAACTGAAGCCAGGTGTATTTTAAAGCAATGATCTTTTGAAATACACCGTTCACTTTTCCGTCAATAAAGAAATACTGATAAGCCGTGTACAATGAAAGGATAGCAGATGCCAACAAAGAGCCCGTACCGATCGTTCCGGAAAATGTTTTAAAATATTTTCTTCCGAATAGACCCAATATCAAGAAACTTGCTAAGGGCAATAATGGAATCAATGCTATGTAAGAATAATGACTCATTTTTTATTTTCGTTTTTCCCTTCTCCCCTTTAGGGAATAGAGGTTAGTATTTCAATTCACTTGCATCTTCCACGTCAATGGAATTATGGCTTCTGTATAAATTAATAATGATGGCAATTGCCACAGCAGCTTCAGCTGCAGCAATGGTGATCAGAAAAATAGTAAAGAACACACCATCCAGTTTCCCCGGGTACTGATATTTATTGAACGCAACAAAATTGATGTTCACGCTGTTCAATATCAATTCCACAGCCATCAGCATCGTGATCATGTTGCGTCGCGTAAATAAACCATACATGCCAATGAAGAACAATGCCGTGCTTACAAAAAGAATATGTGTTATAGTTATTTCGTTCATTTCTCTTCTTGTTTAACTTTCATGGCAATTACGATACAACCGATCAATGCTGCCAACAATAAAATACTCACCAATTCAAAAGGCAATACAAATCCGTGTTCCGTAGTACTTAGCATTTGTGTACCGATATCTGCGACATCTGCTTTAAATGCTGATGATTGATCAGATGACGAATTGAATCCATACTGATTAATAAGATTGCAGGTCAATCCCAATCCCGCTAAAACTGCAAACACAGAAAAAACAGTTCGCTTCATAAGCGGCTTCGGCATTTCTTCTCCCGATCTCTGTGTTAAGAAGATCGAAAAGATGATCAGCACTACAATACCTCCAACATAAACGATGATCTGAACTGCCGCAATAAAATTCACATCCATCCAAAAATATAATCCTGCAATACCTGTAAGTGAAAACAGCAGCGCAATTGCTGAACGGAATATTTTTCTATTAGTAACAGCCATGATGCCTGTTGATAAAATAAAGGCAGATATTAAATAGAATATAATTACTGATGCATTCATTATTCTACGCCCTCCCTGATTTTTGATCCCGGTTTATTTAACCGCATGATTAAATTATTTCTGTCAAACACACTTAACTCAAATGTGTTACGCATGTGAATGGCATCTGTTGGACAAGCTTCCACGCATAACCCACACATCGTACACATATCCAATCGATAAATATGCTGATCGATCGCTTTTTTCTTTTTCCCCTCCGCATTAATAACATTCATGCTTACGATCTTTATAGAGCCATTCGGGCAAGCGATCTCGCAGGAAGAACAGCCTGTGCAGGCATGCTCATTATTCGCATCATGGGGCATCCACACTTCTCCTTTAAATCTGTCTGCTAATTTTAGCGTTGCTCTGTTGTTGGGGTATTCTTCTGTGATAATTTCTTTGTGATGCGTAAAATAATATCCCGTCAACTTCATGCCCGTAAGCAATGATTTAACGGCTCCGTAAACTTCTTTTATGTAATCAGCTAAAAACATATCATCTACCCCTAACCCCTAAAGGGGAATTTTAAAACGTTATTACTTTGATTTCCATTCATTAAAAATATTTTTAAAATACCATTATTCTATAGGGTTAGAAATGCCAACCCATGATTGCTATCAGCGTCATCAATAATAAATTGAACATACTGATCGGCAATAAATATTTCCATTCTAGATTCAATAATTGATCAACACGTAATCTTGGAAAAGTCCACCTGAACCACATGATCACAAATATCAAAAAGATCGTTTTCCCAAAGAACCATATGGACGATGGAATATAATCCATGATATGATTGAATGCCGCCCAACTACCAATATGTAAAGGCATCCATCCCCCTAAAAATAATGTGGCACAAATAGCACACACGATAAAGATGTTGATGTACTCTGATAAAAAGAACAATGCAAATTTCATTCCTCCATATTCTGTATGAAAGCCCGCAGTCAATTCACTTTCGGCTTCTGCCAGATCGAATGGTGCTCTGTTTGTTTCTGCAGTTGCTGCAATAATAAAGATCACAAAAGAGATCATGGCAGGAATATGACCTTTAAAGATCCACCATCCGTTTTCCTGCGAAGCAACAATATCAGAGATCTTTAAACTGCCTGTTAATACAATGATTGAAATTATGGACAAGCCTGCAGACAATTCATAGCTAACGATCTGTGCACAGCTTCTCATTGCACCCAATAAAGAATATTTATTGCCGCTACTCCATCCTGCCATTAAGATCCCGATGACAGATAAAGATGAGACTGCAGTAACATATAATACACCGATATTAAGATCCCAGATCTGAAAATTCTTTGCAAAAGCGATCGGCACCAATATCAACATGGCGACTATGATCACAATAAAAGGAGCCAGATTGAATAAAAATTTATCTGCATTGGAAGGTGTCAATGCTTCTTTCATGATCAGCTTCACAGTATCTGCCGATGTTTGAAAGATCCCTTTCGGGCCTAATCTGTTCGGACCTAAACGTATCTGCATCACTGCGGCCACCTTACGTTCCATCCATACCAAACCCAGTCCCAGTATAGCAAACAGACCAATAGCAGCAACCCCCACTATTACAAACTCTGCCAATAAAGCCAGTGTTGCGGGTAAATGACCGTTCAACCATTCATGAATAATACTTGTTAATCCTTCTAAACTAAACATCTCAAGTAATAAGTTTTAAGTTATAAGTTATAAGTAGTTTAATGTTTTGTATTCAGCGAGATGGTCTCACTTAAAACTTATCACTTACTACTTATAACATCTTCTATCTATCAATATCCGGTATCACCAGATCCAATGTTCCCATAGCTGCAATAAAATCTCCGATCTTATATCCGCGAACCATATGATCCAATGCACTTAAATTCGAAAATCCCGGTGATCTAAATTTAATTCTGTAAGGCTGTGCTGCTCCTTCACTCACGATATACACTCCCAATTCTCCTCTTGCCGTTTCTACGCGCTGATAAAATTCACCTTTCGGCAATTTCAAAACCGCTTTTGTTTTTGCCTGAATATCTCCTTCCGGAATATTGTCGATCAATTGTTCGATGATGCGTATGCTCTGGCTCATCTCTTTGATACGTACCTGGTAACGTGCAAAACAATCCCCACCTGTTTCTATGATCTCGTCAAATTCAACTTTATCATATATATCATAGGGTGCGATCTTTCTTATATCTGATCTTAATCCGCTGGCTCTGGCAACCGGACCGGTGCAACCATAACTGATCACATCTTCTTTCGATATATAGCCAATTCCCTTCATTCTGCTTTGGAAGATGACATTGCCTGTTACCAACTCATTGTATTCGTGTAATGTTTTTTTGAAATCAACAATGAATGCTTTCACATTCTTCTGAAAATCAGGATGCAAGTCCGTCATCACACCACCCGGAACCATATAGTTCATCGTCAATCTTGCACCACAGGTCTCTTCCATGATCACATTGATCTTTTCTCTTTCTCTGAATGCGAGAAAGTAAGGAGTGAATGCACCCAGATCCATTGCCATGGCACTCCACCATAATTCATGAGATGCAATGCGTGTTAATTCATCCATGATCACACGTATATATTGTGCACGTTGCGGCACTTCCACATTCAAGCCTTTTTCAACGATCAATGCGCAGGCATGATTATTAATATGTGCCGAGAGATAATCCATCCTGCTCGTAACATAAATGAACTGACGGTAAGATAAACTCTCGCACATTTTTTCAATGCTGCGATGTATATAACCCAGATGCGGCTCAACTTTTTTAATGATCTCTCCATTCAATGTGAGCACCAGATGCAATACACCATGCGTTGCCGGATGTTGCGGTCCCACATTAATTATCAGATCGCCTTCTTCTGTTATGGCTATTTCTTCTAGCATTTACCACTATCCCCTTAGGAGGATCACTTGTTTAATTATTAAATATTTTATCAACCGATCTCAGCACTTTTTAAAGCTTAAGATCAGAGTTTGATCATGTTAATAGGATCTTCAAAATCTTTTCTCATCGGATTTCCTACAAAATCATCCGGCAAGATCAATAATCTCAGATCAGGATGATTTAAAAATACAACGCCAAACATTTCAAATACTTCGCGTTCGTGCAATTCTGCAGTGCGCCAGATATCACATATCGTTTCTATCTCAGGTTTATCTCTGTCAAGTTTTACTTTGATGACTAAATTATGGCGATAGGTTGTTGATGAGAGATGATAGACCATGGTAAGATGTGTCTTCCAGTCTACACAGGTCAAACAAAACATGTAATCAAGATCCAATACATCCATACGGACCTGTTCTGCAAATGATCTGAATGCAGATGGTTCAACAGTAATATTCAGCCATTCGCCGCTTTCATCAATGATTGCTTCCGGGTGTATTTCTGTGATCTTGATTTTTAATTCTTCCTTCGTCATAAATAATTCTTCAACAAATTTATTGCGGTATAATTGTAGTCCTTCTGATCTGGTCTCTTGTTATTCCTGCTTTTATTTTTCCTTGTAATGAAATCAGCCCATGCAGTAAAGCTTCCGGTCTTGGCGGGCAACCCGGAACATATACATCAACAGGAATCACGTGGTCTGCCCCTTTCACTACGGAATAAGTATTGTAGAAAAATGGTCCGCCGCTGATAGCGCAGGCACCCATGGCCACTACATATTTGGGATCAGCCATCTGATCGTACAATCTTTTTAGAACAGGTGCCATTTTATTAACGATGGTTCCTGCAATAATGATCATATCTGCCTGACGCGGAGAAGCTCTTGCCACTTCAAAACCAAAACGTGAAAAGTCGTATTTGGCGGCAGCGGTATGCATGAATTCAATACCGCAGCAACTGGTAGCAAAACTTAAGGGCCATAAAGAATTGGATCTTGCCCAATTGATCACATCATCCAAGGAACTCATCAATATATTACTGCTTCCGGCATTCAGCACTTCACCCGGAAAATCCAATGCCTGTATTTTATCATTTACATCCATTTCAATGCTCCTTTTTTATGTGCATATAAAAGACCCATGAACAATATGAAAAAGAAAATCACGATCTCTACCAATGCCATGATACCCACTTCTTTTGCCACCACTGCCCATGGATACATGAATACCAGTTCAACATCGAAGATCAGGAATATGAGTGCAAAAAGATAATATCCTATTTGAAACTGTGCCCAGGGTGTGCCTTTGGTTGGAATACCACATTCGTAAGCTTCTCCTTTCTGGGCATTCTTTGATCCCTTTACAAATAACAGTGCAATGGACATGCCGCCACCTGCAAATGCAATACCGGCGCACATTAAAACAATTAAAGAAGCAGAACCCATAATTTTTTATTATTTCTTTCTAAAAGTAACAAGTAATGTCTAAACTTCGAATAGTTTTTGACAGTATACTTCCTGAATATCTTACGATACCCGATTACACAACAAATTTCCAAAGGATCCTTTACAGCAGAAAATATTTTTCAATTTTCTGCTGTAAAAAATCATTTTATTTTATACAAACATCAATAGTTTAGTTGAAACTCTATTGATCTTATTTTTTTGCCTTTCCTGATTCAACTGCGGCTTGTGCTGCAGCCAAACGGGCAATCGGTACACGGAATGGAGAACAACTTACATAGTTCATTCCGATACGGTGACAGAATTTTACACTTTCTGCATCACCACCATGTTCTCCGCAAATACCAACTTTCAATTTTGGTTTTGTCTGGCGACCACGTTCTGTTCCTAATTTGATCAATTCTCCCACGCCTTCCTGATCGATGGTCTGGAAAGGATCATCATATAAAATTTTCTGATCCAAATAATTAGGTAAGAATCCACCTACGTCATCGCGACTGAAACCAAAACTCATCTGAGTCAGATCATTCGTACCAAAACTGAAGAAGTCTGCAACTTCTGCCATCTTATCGGCCAGCAATGCAGCTCTTGGAATTTCGATCATAGATCCATATAAATAAGGAATGGATTTTACTTTCAACTTAGCAATTGTTTCAGCATATACTCTGTCAACAATTACTTTCTGATGGGTCAATTCATTCACGGTACAAGTAACCGGTACCATGATCTCAGGGAAGGCTTTCTTACCTGATTTAATGATCTCTGCAGTAGCTTCCAAAATAGCTCTGATCTGCATTTCAGTAATTTCAGGATAGCTCACACCTAAACGAACACCACGATGACCCAGCATCGGATTGTTTTCATGCAATGCTAAAACTCTTCTGCGTAATAAACTTAAACTGATACCCAGTTCTTTGCTTAATTCTTTTAATTTTTCAACATCATGCGGAACAAATTCATGCAGTGGGGGATCGAGTAAACGGATCGTTACAGGATAACCCTTCATAGCAAGCATGGTGTCTTTGATATCTTTCTTTACGAACACATACAGATCGTTCAATGCTTTACGACGTTCTGCTTCTGTCTTACTCATGATCATCTTACGCAATAAGAACAAAGGTTGTTCACTTCCTTCACCGTAGAACATGTGTTCGGTACGGAACAAACCAATACCTTCTGCACCAAAAGCCATTGCCTGTGCGGCATCCTGTGGTGTTTCGGCATTTGTTCTAACTGCCATTGTTTTGATCTTATCAACCAGAACCATCAGGTCTTTGTATGATTTATTTTTATTGAGATCGATAGCAACCAATGGCATATCCAAATTGTATACTAAACCTCTTGTACCATTTAAAGTGATGATATCGCCTTCTTTAATTACGGCACCATCTTTTGCTTTGAATGTTTTAGTCTCCGCATGAATTTCAATATCTGTACAACCAACGATACAGCATTTACCCCAGCCTCTTGCAACCAATGCAGCATGAGATGTCATACCACCTTTTGTTGTTAAGATCGCCTGTGATTTATGCATACCATCCACGTCTTCAGGAGATGTTTCTTCACGAACCAATATCACTTTTTCTCCTTTAGATGCCCATTCTACTGCTTCGGCTGAAGAGAATACTACGCGTCCTTTTGCTCCACCCGGACCTGCAGGCAAACCTTTTGCGATAGGTTTGGTTACTGCTTCGATCTTTGGATCCAGCATCGGCAATAATAATTCCACCAATTGATTAGGCCCTACACGCATTACTGCTGTTTTAGCATCGATCAGTTTTTCCTGGAACATTTCTGTAGCCATGCGAACTGCGGCAACACCATTACGTTTACCAACACGGCATTGCAACATATAGAGTTTTCCTTTTTCAATGGTAAACTCAATGTCCTGCATGTCTTTATAATGTTTTTCCAGTCTGTCCTGGATCGCATTCAATTCCTTGTATGCTTTCGGCATTAATTTTTCGAGTGTATCTAAATTTCTGCTTTGGTCGTTCTTAGAATAGTTATTGATAGGTGCCGGAGTTCTGATACCTGCAACCACATCTTCACCCTGTGCATTCACTAAATATTCTCCGTAGAATTTGTTTTCTCCAGTACCCGGATTTCTTGTAAATGCAACACCGGTAGAACTGTCTTCACCCATATTTCCAAATACCATTGCCTGCACATTAACGGCAGTACCCCATTCGTCAGGTATTTTTTCAATGCGGCGATATTCAATGGCACGTTTACCGTTCCAGCTTCCGAATACGCCTCCAACACCACCCCATAATTGTTCCCAAGGATCTTCAGGGAATGGTTTGCCCAATACTTTCTTTACGGTTGCTTTAAAATCTTTTACCAGCACTTTCAGTTCAGGAACTGTAAGATCTGTATCTGATTTATATCCTTGTTTGTGTTTGATCGCTTCTAATTTTTCATCCAATACTTTACGGATGCCTTTACCATTCTTAGGTTCGATACCTGCTGCTTTTTCCATCACCACATCGGCATACATCATTACCAAACGGCGGTAAGCATCGTAAGCAAATCTTGCATCGCCTGATTGTTTGATCAATCCCTCAATGGTATTTTCATTCAAACCCACGTTCAGTACAGTATCCATCATACCCGGCATACTGCGTCTTGCGCCTGAACGAACGGATAATAATAATGGATTATTTACATCACCGAATTTTTTTCCTGTGATCTTTTCAACTGATTGCAATGCTGCTTTTACCTGTGTATCCAATACTGAAGGATAAGTATGTTTGTGATCATAATAGTAAGTACAAACATCTGTAGAGATCGTAAATCCCGGAGGTACCGGCAATTTCAATTTTGGATGACCAGCCATTTCTGCAAGGTTTGCACCTTTACCACCCAATAAGTTTTTCATGGATTCATTACCGTCGGCCTTGCCGGCGCCAAAGAAATAAACGTATTTCTTAGAACTGCTCTTCTGTTTTGTCATAACAATACTTTTTTAGTGCGCCAAAATTATAATGGTCTAACAGCAATAGTTATGATATTTATCATAGAGGGGCAGGTTATTTATCAGCCTTTTAAAGTAAAAGGTGAATGCATTTTTTTTAGTGGGTTCTTATACGAAATGCTTTTACGATTTTTTAAGTATCAGACACTCATCTATCAAACAAACCTTTACACAAACGAGGGAAAATCATAATTACTGTTAAACTAAATCACAGCTATTGTAATTCACTCAAAATTGATAACTGGAATATCTTCTACACTGAACAATTATAAGGTACAAAACAGATTTAAGACAATTTGGCGCATACTCCTTATATAAGCCTTATATAAGCCTACTATAAGCCTTATATACTTCTTATATAATTTGGGATATTTTGGGCTTTATAAGTGATTTTTTTGTCAAATTGTCTTATTACCGGGACCTCTTTACCGGGCATTTGCCACAAGGCCCTATTTATTTTCCAAAATTTGGATTTCTTTTGGACTGCTTCGGGACTGCTTTTGGTCTGCTTCACAAAAACCAAAAGAAAGGCAAAAGAAGTCTTGGAAAGGGGTAAAAGGATTCCATTTTTTGTTCTCTAACTTAAGGGAGGGAGTTTTTATTTCTCGCGGCCTACGCTATGGCGCAGCGAGAGCAAATTGTTTTTCTAAGATTTAGAGTCCTTAATGTATTAGATTATCTAAGACTTTAAAAAAACTGTCGTTTTATGAGATAACTTCAGTCTAAAATTGTAATAGCTACTCCTAATTGATCAACTGTAAAGCCAGCCGGTTTTTCAATCAGGAAAACAATTATGCGGTCTATTTTTGAGGCAAGATGTATTACGCCGGAAAATTGAAATGAAATAAAAAATTAAATATGAAAAAACCATTTGTATTCTTCATTGCCTGTGTTTTTTATTTTTCTTCTCAAGCACAGGTTCTCCCTTCTTACAATATTTCAAAAGATAAAGTTTTGTATACTGTTGGTTATGCTCATCTCGATACCGAATGGAACTGGGATTATCCGGCTACCATCAACATTTACATTAAAAACATGCTCACTGAAAATTTTCATTTGTTTGAATTGTATCCCGACTATACATTCAATTTCACGGGTTCAAGAAGATATCATTTCATGAAAGAATATTATCCCGAACTGTTTAAAAAACTACAGGGATATATCAAGCAGGGTAGATGGCATGTGGCGGGTTCATCGGTGGATGAAGCCGAAGCAAATATGTCATCCTCCGAATCCATTGTCAGACAAGTGCTATACGGCAATCAATTCTTCCGTAAAAATTTTGATACAGTTAGCTACGATTATATGATACCCGATTGTTTTGGTTTTGTGGCCAATCTTCCAACTATATTAAATTATAGCGGCGTGAAAGGATTTTCTACACAAAAATTGACCTGGCGTTCAGCCAACGGTATCCCATTTAATGTAGGTGTTTGGAATGGTCCGGATGATAAAGGCGTTGTTGCCGCATTGAATGCAACTGATTATGGCGGGACTGTTGTATCGCGTTTAGATCTGGACAGCAGCTGGAATAACAGATTGGAGAAAGATAAATTGAAAACAGGCTATGCATTCGATTATCGTTATTATGGCGTTGGCGACCAGGGTGGTGCTCCGCGTAAAACAGATGTAGTGCATGCAGTAGGAAGTGTGAATAATAAGGATTCAAAATTTAAAGTTTTGCTGTCGTCAGCCGACCAGATGTTTAAAGATATTAACCCTGAGATCAGAAATGCGCTTCCAACCTATAAAGGAGATCTGTTATTGATCGAACACAGTGCCGGTTCTACTACATCGCAGGCATATATGAAACGACTGAATCGTAAAAATGAATTGCTGGCACAATCTGCTGAAACAGCAGCCTGTATGGCTGAATGGATCAGCAGTGAAAAATATCCTACCGAAAAATTCGATAACGCATGGGAACTTTTATTGGGTAGCCAGTTTCATGATATTCTTCCCGGAACTGCCATTCCAAAAGCGTATGAATATGCATGGAACGATGAATTTATTGCTGCCAATAATTTTTCATCAGTTTTAAAAAATTCGATCGCCAATATTGCACATCAACTAAATACAAATTCGATCGGTCGCAGCGTATTGGTGTATAATCCTGTTGCACGTGAAAGAGAAGATGTGGTCACCGCAACATTACAATATGCTCAAATGCCCGAAAACATTGCAGTGTACGACTATAATAATAAATTGATCCCATCTCAGATCATCAAACATTCTGGCGATAGTTTATGTTTTATTTTCTTAGCGAAACTTCCTGCAACGGGTGTTGCTGTTTTTGATGTTCGAGAAACCACAGTATCCATTTCATCTAAATCATTGGCAGTAAATGAACATGCGATCGAAAATGAATTTTATAAAGTGACTGTTGCCGAAAACGGAGATCTGACCAGTGTTTACGATAAAAAAAATGCCAGGGAAATATTATCTGCAGCAGCAAAATTGGAATTTCTGCATGAAGCTCCGAGTCAATGGCCTTCCTGGAATATGGATTGGAAAGACAGGCAAAAACCAGCTATTGATTTTTTAGATAAAAATGCCAGCATAAAAATCATTGAACAGGGTCCGGTTCGGGTTGCATTGGAAATTACAAGAGACGGAAAGGGTTCAACCATTCAGCAAACAGTCAGTTTATCTGCAGGAGATGCAGGCAAGCATGTTGACATTGATAATAAGATCAATTGGCATTCACAGGGTGTGAGTTTGAAAGCAGCATTTCCATTGACTGTCAGCAATTCAATGGCAACTTATAATTTAGGTGCAGGTGCCGTGGAAAGAGGAACGAATGTATTCAACAAATTTGAAGTGCCATCGAAACAATGGTTCGATCTAACTGACAGCAGTAAAAAATATGGGGTTACCATTTTGGAAGATTGCAAATACGGGTCCGATAAACCAAGCGACAACACTCTTCGTTTAACATTACTATACACTCCTGAAATAAATAAGAACTGGACCTGGTGCAATTATCAGGGCACACAGGATTTTGGTGTGCATCATTTTAAATATGGCATTTATGGTCATGCCGGCGATTGGCAAAAAGGCTTATCCCAATGGCAGGCACAATTTTTTAATCAGCCTTTTATTGCATTCGAAGTGCCCAAACATGAAGGCGCTGCAGGAAAAATATTTTCATTCGTTAGCATCAATTCAGCACAGGTTGGTTTAATGGCTTGCAAAAAACAACAGGACGGCGAATATTATATTGTTCGTGTAAATGAATTATCAGGGAAGGATCTGAATAATATTTCATTGCATTTTGCTGCAGATATTGAAGATGCGTACGAAGTAGATGGTCAGGAACAACGCATCAGCAATTCAAATTTCAATCATCAAAATATTAGTTTCGACATTTCGCATTTCACCATTAAAAGTTTTGCTGTAAAATTAAGATCTGTTCATCCATTACTTGAAATGCAGAGCAAACTTGCATTGCCTTATAATCAGGATGTGATGAGTTTTGATGATAACAGAACCGATGGAAATTTTAAAGACGATTACAGTTTGCCTGCCGAATTAGTGCCTGCTGAAATTGTAAGCGATGGAATTCATTTTAAAACGGGCGATAAAAACGATGAACAAATGAATGCTGTTAGTTGCAAACAACAGCAAATCAATTTGCCTGCGGGTAATTATACTAAATTGTATTTGCTGGCTGCTGCCGATGAAGACACGAAGGGCGAATTTGTTGTTGATGGTAAATCAACCTCATTAGCTGTCCAGGGTTTTACAGGATTTATCGGACAGTTTTATAATCGTCATTTAACAAGCGATAACAAAGATGTTGTATCCGTTGATAATCCATTCAGTAAGCGCGATAATATTGCATGGTTTGCAACGCATACCCATTACGGATATCCTTCCGAAAATATGGCGTATCAATACTGCTATTTATACAAGTATGAAATAGACATTCCAACTGGAGCTAAAACAATTGTACTGCCCAAGAACAGTAAAATAAAAGTTTTGGCAATAACTGTTGCCAATGCTTCTTCGTCTGATGCTGTTAAGGCCTTACAACCTTTGTATGATGATTTTAATGGTGCTGGTAATTGGAAGTGATGCTGTTTTTCACTTTTGAGAAGAAAGCTACAATGTTTGAGTAAGGGTACTATTAAAGTACCCTTATTTATTATTGATCAAGCTTACTCCTGCTTGTACACACTGCCATATTTTGTGGCGTTTAATGAATATGTCGTAAGAAAAGTAAAGATTAGAAAATGATTTTCCATTTTCGATTCCTTTCTCTTTTGACCTGCACAGAACAATCACTGTATTTTGAAATACCCGAAACTCGAAGTCATATGGCTCACAGTATTCATAGACCGAACTATCTTTTTTAAAATTCTCGAGGGTTTGCTGTTTGGTAGCCCTGCCACCTGTTTTTCCCAGATTGATGAAATCATCTGCAAGGATCTTTATTAGTGCACTGCTATCATGCGATACATAAGCATGGTGCCAATCGTATTCCATCTGTTTAATGGCAGAAATGATATGTTGATCATTCTGAGCATTTGAAAAAGAATAAATGAGAACGCTTACTATAATAAAGACCGTTCTCAATTTTTCTTTCAAAAAAGATCCTTGACTTTTTGATGTTGTCATATTTCCAATTGTGGTTTTTTTTACAAAAATAGGGGGCTGCTTATGAATGAAAGAATTGCATAGAATGAAAAGGTTTTTCTCGCGGCGTGCAGCGGTGTGACTAAATTATATTTTTCCAAATTGTTCGGATTAGTTGTTGTTGAAAAAACACCAACAATGGTGAAGATGTTTCTCGCGGCGAGCGCGGCGGCGCTGCGAGAAATTTATTTCCAAAATTGTTCGGATTAGTTGTTGTTGAAAAAACACCAACAATGGTGAAGATGTTTCTCGCGGCGAGCGCGGCGGCGCTGCGAGAAATTTATTTCCAAAATTGTTCGGATTAGTTGTTGAAAAAACACCAACAATGCTGAAGACATTTCTCGCGGCGTGCGAGAGTTGATTTATTTATTCTGCAATGCCGGGTCCTTTGCGGGATCGGCTTTGGATTTCTTGCTTTTTTTCTTGCTCTTTGTTGGTTCGGGTTGCTGCATTATCTGTATATACGATCTCTGCTGATTATACATGAATCTATAATAGGTCAAGGAATCATTGATATTTTTGTTGGCCATTTTTAACAGGTTTACTTCATTTTGTAAACTGTCTACATGCTGAAAATAAAACAGTCTTTGATTGACCAATGAATCATATTCTTTTTCTTTAACAGGAGCGGGAATGATGGCCGGGATCTCTATTTTCTTTTTAGTTACAATTGAATCGGGAAATACTACTTCTACATGCTGCAGCTTTACTGTTTTTATTCTGTTATGGTATTTTACATATTTGGTTTTAGCATGAGCCTTATTAATTTTAACGGTATAAGTAACCCCTTTACAATCTGCCGGACTTACAATGGCTGCTTGCCCGTTATTATCGGGATCATCATAATTGCCGCCATTAGAAATTTCCTTAGCTTTCAGCTCAACCGTAAAAGGGCTAACAATATCTTTTCCGCAATATGTTTTGGCCACGAGATCGCCTTTAATGAAAACGGTATGCGTATTTTGATTCTTGATATATACCGAGAAACTTTGTCCGCCTGTTAAACTGTGCTGATGGCAACCCGGCGCGAAATAGACATTCTTAAGAATGAGGATCTCTTCATTTATTTTGCGCCAGGGACTATCATCCTGTGCAATGCCTGTAAAACAAAACAGCAGCATCACTGACAAAATAATTCCTGACTTGACCGGATATAAAGCTTCTTTCATTCAACAATTTTAATGATAGCAGGTTACAAGAATACAGGTTTCTACAATATTCCAATAATTGGTCTTTCAAAGGGAAATGGAATGCAACGAGTGACAGATTTTCTTCTAAAGGAGCGACAATGTACTCGATTCAGGTTTTAAATGATAAAAAATAGGCGATTATAAGCATATTTTAAGCATATGCCTGCAATTGTAATTTTCCATGCTTTGATTTTTTGTAGGTCTGTTTTCAGCAGCCTATTCATTCCCGTTTATACAATAGCCCCATCATAATTAATGATGAGGCTATTATAAATAGAAGGCATGGAGATGAACAATTTATTTTCCTGTACTTCCCGGATCTTGTTTCTTGTCTCTTGGTTCTTGAATCTTGTCCCTTGATTCTTGCTTCTTGTTCCTTGTCTCTTGTTCCTTGTCTCTTGTTTCTTGAACCTTG
>CAIKTE010000122.1 GCA_903830285.1 uncultured Chitinophagaceae bacterium
TGTGTATGATGCCATAATTCTGGAAATAAAATCAGTAACAGCCATTATTGATACCCATATTGCACAAACTTTAAGTTATTTGAAGGTATCTAATGCAAAACTTGGGATTATTGTTAATTTTGGCGAAAGATCACTTACATGGAAACGAATTTTGCTTTGAAACAATTCGTGTAATTCGTAAAAATTCGTGTAATAAAAATAATTATGAGAGACATTGAAACCAGAATAGATATTGAAAAATTAATGACCGCTTTCTACGATAAAGCTTTTGCAGATGATGTGATCGGTTATTATTTTACTGATGTAGCGCATTTGAATCTTGAGAAACATTTACCGGTGATCGTTAATTTCTGGGAAACCATTTTATTGAAATCCAATAATTATCACAACAATGCGATGGAAGCACATCGCCATATTCATTCCTTATCTCCTTTTAAAGCAGAACACTTTCAACGTTGGGTAAAAATATTCACAGAGACCACTGACGAATTATTCAGGGGAGATGTTGCAGAGAATGCGAAATTAAAAGCAACATCTGTTGGCTCAGCCATGACCCTGATCTTTGCTAATCCTAACACTTGATCCATGACCATTTCTCAAGCACAACAGGATGTTGACACATGGATCAAGACCATTGGTGTCCGCTATTTCAGCGAATTGACCAATATGACGATCCTTACTGAAGAAGTGGGTGAATTGGCAAGAATAATGGCAAGAACTTATGGCGATCAATCCTTTAAAAGGTCTGATCTTCAAAAAGATCTTCCCGATGAAATGGCTGATGTATTATGGGTGCTGATCTGTCTCGCCAATCAAACAGGTGTTGACCTCACAGATGCTTTGCAAAAGAACTTCGAAAAAAAGAATCTACGTGATGCTGAAAGACATCAGAATAATGAGAAATTGAAGTAAGCTCTCACTTAATAACCTAAACAAGTTGGGCATGAAATGGCACATTAAAAGTAGTTGGGTCATTTTAAAGGAATCATATATTGATTTCGCGAATAACAAAGCATTGAAGATGAGTGCTGCTTTGGCTTTTTATACATTGTTCTCTCTTGCGCCAATGCTGATCGTGATCATTAGTTTATGCGAAATATTTCTTGAAAAAGCAGCAATTGAGGGAAGTATCTTCAGCCATATACAGACATTTATAGGCAAAGATGCCGCACTGCAAATTGAGCAGATCATACGTTATGCCACCAGTGTAAAAGGTTTCACCTGGACATCTGCAATTGGTATCGGCGCTTTGCTTTTTGCAGCAACGGGAGTTTTCGCTGAAATACAGGATTCTATCAATCAGATCTGGCGCTTAAAAGCAAAACCCAAAAAAGGATGGCTTAAATTAATTCTAAACCGCTTACTTAGTTTTTCAATGGTAGTAAGCTTGGGCTTTATTTTATTGGTCTCTTTAGTAGTTAATTCTCTTTTAGATGTTTTCGGACAACATTTGCTGATATTTCTTCCCAAAACAGAAGTATATGTAGCATATAGTATTAATCTACTTATCACATTTATTACGATCAGTTTTTTGTTTGGTATTATTTTTAAAGTATTGCCTGATGCAAAGATCAAATGGCGTGATGTAATAGTTGGATCAATTGCAACAGCATTTTTATTTATGCTGGGCAAATTCGCCATTGGATACTATTTGGGAAGAAGCCATATCAGTAATACATATGGCGCAGCCGGTTCGATGATCATTATTTTATTATGGGTCTATTATTCTTCCACCATACTCTATTTTGGCGCCGCATTTACCAGAGTGTTTGCCAGATATAAAGGCAGTGATATTTATCCGAACGATTATGCAGTTTGGATTAAAGAAATAGAACTGGAAAATATAGATTCCATCAGGGATGAAAAGAATAAGATAGTGCCGCCGGTTGTTATATCTCCTGTTGAAAAATAACATATATCATTTCTTGTTTCTTGTCCTCCTTGTATCTTGCTCCTTGTATCTTGTTCCTCCCTATCTCTTGCCCCATTGTCTCTTCTTCCTATATTTGCAGCCTTATGAGTACGCAACAAGACAATAATTTTCAGGCAATCATTTCCCACGCCAAAGAATATGGATTTGTATTTCAGAGCAGCGAAATCTATGATGGCTTAAGTGCTGTATATGATTATGGCCCATATGGCAGTGAACTGAAAAAGAATATCCGCGATTATTGGTGGAAGAGCATGACGCAATTGCACGAAAATATCGTGGGCATTGATGCCGCTATTTTTATGCATCCCACTACCTGGAAAGCCAGCGGGCATGTTGATAATTTCAGCGACCCGATGATTGATAACAGGGACAGTAAAAAGCGTTACCGTGTAGATCATTTATTGGAAGGATTTGCTGATGATCTAGTGGCAAAAGGTGAAGATCAAAAGGCAAAAGATATATTGGCAGCTATGGATACTTTACTGGCAGCCGAAGATTATGCAACATTAAAAAAGTTAATTGAAGAGAATAAGATCAAGTGTGCTGTTAGCGGTACCGCTAATTGGACAGAAATTCGTCAGTTCAATTTAATGTTCGATACCAAACTGGGCTCTGTTACGGATGATGCCGATACTATTTATCTGCGTCCCGAAACGGCACAGGGCATATTTGTAAACTTTCTCAATGTGCAGAAGACTGCAAGAATGAAAATTCCATTTGGTATTGCACAAACAGGTAAAGCATTCAGAAATGAGATCGTTGCAAGACAATTTATTTTTCGCATGAGAGAATTTGAACAAATGGAAATGCAGTTCTTTGTTCGCCCAGGTACCGAAGGTGACTGGTATAAATACTGGAAAGAAGCTAGACTGCAATGGCATTTAAGTCTGGGTATTGCAGCAGCAAAATATCGTTACCACGATCACGTTAAATTAGCACACTACGCCAAAGAAGCCTGTGATATTGAATTTGAATTCCCTTTTGGTTTTAAAGAAGTGGAAGGCATTCATAGCAGAAGTGATTTTGATCTCACTCAACATCAACTCTTCAGTAAAAAGAAGATGCAATATTTCGATGCAGATATTGATGAAACTAGCGGAAAGCCTTATGGAAACTATATTCCTTATGTAGTAGAAACATCCATCGGATTAGATAGAATGTTTTTATTAATTCTTTCCAATGCTTATCACGAAGAAACAATCAATAAAGAAGACGGCAGCAAAGACAGTCGTGTGGTGTTACATATTCCTGAAAAGATCGCACCCAATAAGTTAGCCATACTTCCATTGACCAAGAAAGATGGCTTACCAGAAATTGCACGCGACCTGATGAACGAATGCAAGCCTTATTTCAAGTGCTTTTATGAAGAGAAGGATGCCATCGGTAAACGTTACAGAAGGCAGGATGCTATCGGCACGCCATTTTGTGTGACCATCGATCATCAGACAAAAGAAGACAATACAGTTACCATACGTTATCGCGACAGCATGTTACAGGAAAGAATTTTATTAAGTAAAGTAAAAGATTTAGTGCTCGAAGCAATTATGTAGGAGTAAGGTTGAAGGCATAAGGTTTAGGGTTTTGCCTTACGCCTTATTCCTTCAACCTTTTTATCCGTATAACTCCAGATGAATATCTTTTCTGTCATAACCCATCGCTAGTATTTTTTCCTTGGCTTCATCTATCATATTCTTCCACCCGCATAAATAAAACTTTGCAGGGTCTTTTTCTTCCGCAATTAATTTTTCATACACACTGTGTACATAACCGGTATACATGCCTTGGCCTACTTCATGTTCTCTTGAAAAAACAGGATGAAAGAAAAAATTAGGCTCTTTCTTTTCCAGTTCCTTTAACTCATCTATATATAATCCGTCCTGTAGTTTCCTACAGCCGAAAATGAGATGTATGTTTTTGTGGGGCACTTTGTAATTGTGTAAGTATTGAACCATCGATCGAAAAGGTGCAATGCCTGTTCCTGTGCAAATTAGAAACAGATCCTTATCCAGTTCTTCGGGTAAGATAAATTTACCCTGCGGTCCGCGAACATTTAATTCTGTACCTATTTTCACTTCATTCAAATCGAATAAAAAAGTTGTACCTGCACCACCAGGCAACAGAACGATCACGAGTTCAAATACATTGCTTCCATCTGGAGCAGATGCAATGGAATAACTTCTCCAACGTTTATTCTTTTGTTCATGAATAGGAAGATCGAGTGTTACAAATTGTCCGGGATGGAAATCGAATTGCTCCATAGCTGGCATTTGTATAAAAAAACGACGAGTGGTGGCAGTTTCATTTTTAATATCAATCACTATTCCTGTTTGCCATTCTTGCTTCATATCAATGTTAGGTTTTGGTCTGAAAATCTATTAGCTGATAAAGTAACAAAAAGCCGGCTATATAGTCGGCTTTTGTATCCAATCGATCTCGGAAACCGAGATTGTTTACTTTACTATGATGATTTTACTTCTATACACTTTGTTACCTGCCTGTACTTTCAAAATATAAGTGCCGTTGGCAAGATTTGCCTTACTAAACTGCTCACTGAATGGGCCACTGAAATTCGAATAAGAATTACTCATACAGATCTGACCGGCATCATTGATCAATTCCACATCAACATTTGCTTTAGAATTGATGCTGAATCCAACATGGAAATTACCATTATTGGGATTAGGAGAAACAACCAATCCAATATCTGAAGCTGTAACATTTTGAACAGCAGTTACAACAAAATTATAAGCAGCCGATGTTTTGTTACAACCTGCAGAATCAGTAACTGAAATGGTATAATTGCCCGATTTGGTTGCGGTATAAGTGGAAGTTGTTGCGCCGGATATGGTTGAACTTCCCAAATACCATTGATAAGTGGCTGCATTCTTTACACTGCATACCAGCGTATTGCTGCCTGTTAAAGCAATGGTTGGAGTTGGCGCTGTTATGGCGAGCACGGTACCCATATCACTCACACAATCGGATGTACTGATCCGCATATCATAAAAGAAGTAATAATAGTTTTGATAATTGGCTCCCGTATTACCATCCGATACACTGTTACCAGTAATAGAAAATACATTGGGAACACTCTGCGGGTAAATAAGTGCTGTTGTATTTAAGTTTCTGAAAATAGTAGTATTGACTGTTGTATTCGGATTGATGATAATGGCATGGCTACCTGCCGGAACAGTAAGGTTCAAATAATAATATGCGCCTGAATCAGCAGCTACATCCGGGTTAGCTGCACTTCCACTGGGTGGTGTTGCAGTTGGTGTGGTTGCATAAGCATCAATGGTACTGGATGACAGGGTTAAATAACTATATCCTGCACTTGTAACATTCGAAAGATCCGCAACGGCAAAAGTAAGTTGACCCGGATTGCCAATATACAGTTTCGCGTAATCGATCGTAAGATCAACATTGGCGGTAATGTATACATAGTTGCCGCTGAAATTATTGTAGCCTCCGCCGGAATAAACATTTTTATTGATCGGCCCTACACTTCCTTTATATCCTGTAGTTACATAATATTTACTGTCGGAAGTAACTGTTGAAATAGTGCCGTTAATTCCTGATGCAACAACCGGTCCTGTAGGCGATGTATACCACAAATAGGTGGCCCCTAATGTGCCGTTCACGACATTGTAATACACTGTATTCGAACCGCAGATCTCTGCGGTTGCTCCTACCGGCAAAGATGGTTTTGCTGCAATCGTAATGCTCTGCGTTAAAGTATCATTGCTGCGATCCTGATCTGTTGTTAATCCCGTATAGGCTGTTAGTGTATAGGTTGTACCTGCTACACCAATAAAAGGTTTTTGAAAAGTATAATTGATCGTACTTCCTTCTGGAATAGTGCCGGGATAATTTCCTGTAAGGGTTGTTGTACTTGAACCATTTTTAATGATCGCAGTTACAGGAATACCTGTTTGTGAAACACCCCCTGGATTCTTAATTGCAACTGTAATAAATTGAGCAGGATTAGGACAAGTACCTGTTGCCGGTGATACAATACTTGCCAATGCTACATTATTATCCGGAGCAACCACCCTGAAACGATAATCTTGGGTTTCGCCATTTGGATAATTACTGCATGGACCAACTGTTGCAGTTCCGCTCACACTATCCTGCAAAACAATTCTCATGATGCCATAGTTGCCAATTGTTAAACCGTTTGGTATGGCAATGTTAGCAGTAAATATTCCGCCAGTTCCGCTAATAGAAGCAATACTTGCAGCATTGGTTGCAACCAGTTCACCTGCATCGGTGAAGCTTGCGTTATTATTATAATCCATAAACACTTTCACAACTCTGTTAGCACTGCTTGCATCACTGCTGTTTACTTTTATAGCAATCGGAATGGTTTGATTGGGTTGAATATCCGCTGTTAAGCCGGTAAAATCAGAATAGCTTTTATGCCCTGCTGCATTCTTATTGGTAATGGTTGATATGGAAACACTGTCAATTCTTGAACCAGTAGTATTGGTCGATGCAGAAGTACAATAAGCCGTACCGCCAATACTGCTAACGATCAAAGAAAAAGTTTGTGAACCATTTCTTGCCAATGTTCCTTTATTAGAAACAGTGATGGTATAGGTTCTACCTGGAACAACACTATCCACTTGTACCTGTTCAATATTATTTAATTTATCATCACCTTTCGTAGCTGCTGCAGTTGGACTATTTGGATTTAATATCCATGGGAAATAGGTATTGCTGCCTGAACTTATACGCAGATCAAGATCATTGATCAATCTGGGTGTTGTATTATTTAAAAGGACGGATGTAACAGGGGCTGCAGGAGGATCTGTCCATACAATGGTTGCTTTTAATGGCCCACTACCGGATGCAACAAAACTTACTGTATAGGGTGTACCACTAGTTAAAGTTTTTTCAATGATCGTATCCGTTTTTTTGTTGAATGATGAAGTAATGACACTTGATGCTTTTAATACATCCAATAACCCATAACCATATACATAATCAGGGCCGGGAGTTGCACCTGCCTCATCTGCAGTATGCAATGCCAGAGCTTTCAAAGTAGAAGCCAGCATAAAACTGCCGGGATGTTTTTGCTTATAGTATTCCTGCAACAATAATAATGAACCTGTTGTATTAGGTGTTGCCATGGATGTTCCACTATAAGAAGCATATGCATTTGTTGCTGTAGAAATAGATGATGTAATATTTACACCATCGGCAACCAATTCAGGTTTTATCCTTCCATCATCCGTAGGTCCCCATGAACTGAATGAAGCGATCTGCACATCACCGGGTCCGCTATATCCCTGCGGTATTCCGTTCACTGCACCCACTGCAATAATATTTTTCGCTGTTTGTCCCATGGATACCGAACCATATGTCAGATTATTTCCCATAGCTGCGGTTCTGGTTGTCTTAGAACCTCCATTGTATAAATAAGAAGCACCAACTGCAGGTCCTTGTCCGTTAGCATCATTTCCGTTAGAATTACCTGCTGCGAATACCGTTAAATAATTAGGCGCGTGATAGGCTATCGAATCATACATCTGGGCATCACTACTATAATATCCGGCATAATATGATTCTGCTTTACTAAGGGTAGAATCACCATTCCAGTTCCAGTTCGTGCCATCATACAACCATCCACCTGTTATTCCATACGAATGATTAGACACCAAAAGATTAGGTGCTTCATTTGTCATGTTAGACACTTCATTTTTTATAAAAGTGTATGCGATCAATTGTTTTAATCCGAATGCCATGCCTTTGGCAACAGGGTTTACACCTGAAGCGATCAAAGTTCCAGTTGTATGTGTAGCATGATCGTCTAATGTTAATCCTGAAGAATCTTTTTGAAAAACACGTCCTACTAATTCAACGTGATTCTTTAAAATTAATCCCCCATCCCAATTACCCATTTTGCTTTTCACTGAATCAGAAGAACCCGAAAGATTCAATCCTGAACTTCCCCCCGGCCATAATTGATTGGCACGTGTGGTGGCAGCTGCAATAGTATTATTAAATGTTGTATAATAAACCGGATTTCCTGACAGGTCTATACGCTGTAACGCTGATACAGTTCCGTTCTTTCCAACCTGATAAACAGACCAGCCCTTTAGTTTTGCAACCTGTACCGCCCTTGCATATTCGGCATCTTCTTTGATCCTGTGATCACGCGCAAAATCCTGCAGCACTTTCAGGTTTGCTTTTTCCTGAGAGATAGATCGTACACAAATACACAGCAATAAAAATATTAATAACTTAATCTTCATCATATTTGATCAATTGTAATTCTGCCTAGGCAATAATTGTTTAAATTTAGATACTTTCATCATTCAATTTGCGGTATGTCTAAAAATATTTTCATAATCTTTTTTGCCATTTTAACAATTATTGCCTGTTCATCGGCGAAAACCCAAAATACAGCTGTTAAAACAGTACAAGGCATTGATGGTTATGTCTTTAAGATCTCCGGTAACCAGATGCCCATGCCGGGTATGGCTGCACCCAAACCTGCCGGAATAGCCACCACTGTTTTTGTATATGAAATGACCAATTTAAGAGAGGTTGTTCGCATCAATAATTCGCCTTCCTATAGTGCCATTCACAAAAAATTGATTACCACCATCCAATCAGATAGTACGGGTCATTTCAGCGTACAGTTGCCTGTTGGCACTTATTCGCTTTTCACTAAAACAGGCTCGCTCTATTATGCTAATCTATTTGACAGCGAAAATAATATCGCTCCTGTAAAAGTGGAAGAAGGAAAAATAACAAGCACAGTGATAAAATTAGATGCCGGCGCCACTTATTAACTTTCCAAAAGCCGTTAAGCCATTATCTTTGTGCTGTTGTTATGAATTTAAGTGTGTTGTTAGAGCAGTATCAAAATTCTCCCCGTCTTTTTCAGTTGGCGGACAGGCTTTCTATTGCCGGATCCACCCCAACCCTCCCCGAAGAAGAGGCTTTAAAACAAAAAATATTCCTTAAAGATCTACGTGGCAGCAGTTCAGAATTTGTAGTGAGTTCTATTTTCGCGCATCCCAATTGTCAGAACATAAATCATCTGGTGGTTTTGAATGATGCAGAAGATGCTGCCTATTTTCATAATACCGTAGAAAATTTAACCGATGCTCTGGATCTGTTTTATTTTCCTTCCTCTTTCAAGAACAGAAAGAATTTCAAACTGCTCAATTCATCACATGTGATGTTGCGGACAGAAATGCTGACCAAACTTTCTGCAGGGGGCAATAAAAAGATCATCATCACTTATCCTGAAGCATTATTCGAAAAAGTAGTTCTCCCAAAAACATTAAGGGGCAATATCATCAGCATCAAAACTAATGACAACATCAACCTGAATGGATTGATGGAATTGTTTGTGATGTATGGTTTTGAACGAACAGACTTTGTATATGAACCAGGCCAATTTGCATTACGCGGTGGCATTCTCGATATCTATTCTTTCGGCAACGAGAAACCTTATCGTGTTGAATTGTTTGGCAATGATGTAGACAGTATCCGCATCTTCGATCCTGAAACACAATTGAGTGAAAGAAAATTGATGCAGGTAAATATCATTCCCAATGTGGAAACACAATTCGATACCGGCGATAAAGTTTCTCTTCTTGAATTCTTACCGGAGAATACGATCGTATGGTTGAAAGACTGGGATGTGATCAAACAAAAAATTGAAACAGAAGAAGAAGATCTGGGAATGTTTTTGGAAAGAGAAATCGTATTTCGTGAGTCGGAAATCGCAAGTAAAGGTTCCTCAACTGGCGATTCACGATTAACGACTTTCGATGATGATGATGAAACAAAGATCTTAAAAGAAGTTTCATTGAATGATTTTGTTCCCGCAGCAACACTTGAAAGACAAATCCTGCAAAGACATATTGTTGAGTTTGGTTACAAAGCACATTTTGGTCAACAGTCAACAGTAAATAGTCAACCGAAGGAACTTACTAATGAAATCGCGGTAGTGGACGGTGGACAATGGACAGTAGACTTCCACACCAAATCACAACCCTCTTTCAATCGTCAGTTTGATCTGCTGATCAAAGATCTGAAAGAACATGAAAATAAGAAATACGGTATTTATATTTTTGCTGAACAACCCCGACAATTAGAAAGACTCAACAGTATCTTTCATGATCTGAATACCGAGATCCAATTTGTTCCTGTTGCAACAAGTATTCATGAAGGTTTTATTGATGATGATCTGAAAGTTGTTTGCTATACCGATCATCAGATCTTTCAACGCTACCATAAATACAAGGTCAAACAGGCTTATAATAAAAACAAAGCGCTTACACTAAAAACATTGCGTGATCTGCAACCCGGCGATTATGTTTCACATATCGATCATGGTGTTGGTACTTATAGCGGTTTACAAAAGATCGAAGTGAATGGAAGGATTCAGGAAGCGGTAAGGATCATTTATAAAGACAGTGATATTTTATACGTGAACATCAATTCACTACATAAGATCTCTAAATACACGGGCAAGGAAGGAACAGTTCCCAAGATCAATAAATTGGGTAGTGAGGTATGGAGTAAACTGAAAGAAAAAACAAAGATCAAGGTCAAGGAGATCGCATTTGACCTGATAAAATTATATGCGCAACGCAAGGCACAGCAAGGGTTTCAACATATGCCCGATAATTACATGCAAACCGAATTGGAAGCCAGTTTTATTTATGAGGATACACCCGATCAAAGTAAAGCAACTGCTGATGTAAAGAAAGATATGGAGAGTCCATCACCCATGGACCGATTGGTTTGCGGTGATGTTGGTTTTGGCAAAACAGAAATTGCAATTCGTGCTGCATTCAAAACATGCTGCGATGGAAAGCAAGCTGCGATACTTGTTCCTACTACTATTTTAGCCTATCAACATTATCAGACATTCAAAGACAGATTCAAAGATTTTCCTGTTACTGTTGATTATGTGAATCGTTTTAAATCATCCAAAGAAAAAAAAGAAACCTACAAGAAACTGGAAGAAGGAAAGATCGATATCATCATCGGAACACATGGATTATTGGGTAAAGAAGTAAAGTTCAAAGACCTAGGTTTAATGGTGATCGATGAAGAACAAAAATTCGGTGTAGGTCATAAGGAAAAATTAAAAACATTAAAGACCAATGTTGATTGCTTAACATTAACAGCAACACCTATTCCGAGAACATTGCAATTCAGTTTGATGGGTGCCAGAGATCTCAGTATCATCAATACACCGCCTCCTAATCGTCAGCCTATTCAAACAGAAGTAAGGATATTCAATGACGACTTTATTCGTGATGCCGTTTATTTTGAAACAGAAAGAGGCGGACAGGTTTTCTTCATTCATAATCGTGTACATGGGCTGGCAGAAATGGCAGCACTGATCCAGGGCCTATGTCCTGATCTCAGTATCGGTTTTGCGCATGGTCAGTTAGAAGGAAATGAACTGGAAGAAAGGATATTGGATTTGATTGATAAGAAATACGATGTTTTAGTTTGTACCAATATTGTTGAAAGCGGCGTTGATATTCCGAACATGAATACCATCATCGTGAATAATGCACATCATTTCGGATTAAGTGATCTGCATCAGTTACGAGGAAGAGTGGGTCGCAGCAATAAAAAAGCATTCTGTTATTTATTGGCACCACCTATGAGCAGTTTGCCAACTGATTCAAGAAAGAGATTGCAAACCTTAGAGCAATTCAGTGACCTGGGAAGCGGTTTTCAGATCGCCATGCGCGACCTGGATATTCGCGGTGCAGGTAATATGCTGGGCGGAGAACAAAGTGGTTTCATGGCAGAGATAGGTTTTGAAATGTATCAGAAGATATTGGAAGAAGCCATCCGCGAATTAAAGAGAACCGAGTTCAAAGATTTATTTAAAGATGAGATCAGCAAACAGGATGATTTTGTGAGTGATTGTACCATCGATACCGATCTGGAAATATTGATCCCTGATTCCTTTGTGGAAAGCATCACAGAAAGATTATCCCTTTATACCAGATTGGATAATTGCGAAAAAGAAGAAGACCTGCAGGAATTTCAAAAAGAAATGATCGATCGTTTCGGCCCTATTCCCACTCAGATAGAAGATCTGTTTACAACGGTACGCTGCAGATGGATGGCCGTTGACCTTGGCTTTGAAAAAATGACGCTGAAGAGTGAGATACTGCGTTGCTATTTCATCAATAAACCCGATTCGCCCTATTTTGAATCGGATCTTTTCAAAAATGTTTTAGGTTTCTTGCAAACTGGAACCAATAAAGCCAAACTGAAACAGGCGGGTAAAAACTTCCTATTGGTGGTTGAACCGATGAAAGACATGAAAGCCATGCTCCGTTTCCTTACACAAATGCATCAGGCAGTAATAAAAAAAGAATTGGCCACAGTATAAAAAGTCTGCTAATTTGTTTAATTTCAAATCAAATTATATACTATGGCAGACATATTAGGTACCGATTATTTACCGGATTATGTTCCAACACAAGATGAAAAAACCATTGCTTTATTATCTCATCTTTCATTTTTTCTTTTCCCTTTTATAGCACCCCTTATCATTTATATCATTAAAAAAAATGAATCTGCTTTTATTGCAGCACATGCAAAAGAGGCATTTAATTTTCATGTAGCAGGTGCTATTGCATTCATCATTAGTTTCATTCTGATATTCTTATTGATCGGGATCCCAATGATGGTTGTATTAGGTATGTACGGCACTGCATTAACTATTGTAGGTGCCATTCGTGCAAGCGAAGGAAGAATTTATAAATATCCTTTCACAATTAATTTAATAAGATAATTTAAGGCTTTAAACAGTTTGAGATCATATCTCATTTTGCTGTAGATACCTGAAAGGCGATAAGGCTTGATTCGCTCGGTTCAAAATTCCTTCTCATCCCTATATTGCCGGTAATTAAAATATCTTCAAATAAAAAGTCCCACCTCATCAGTGGGACTTTTTATTTAATCAAATATTAATTCTTACAATTAAAATTCTTTTTTAGCAACACCGTCAGCAATAGCTTGTAATGCTTTTGCTTCGCTGAGGATAGCAGCCATTTTATTTCCTTTTCCATCATGACCGGCAGCCATATAACCGCCTTTAGCAGTTTTTTTGATCACTGCGTCTTGCAGAGGAACATTTTTTTCTTTTGTCTTAAGGCAGTATGCTTTAATCATTTTTGAAGTGTCCATAGTTTGTAGAATTTAATATCCCGTACTCCGGAATAAGGTTAGTAAATAATTTTTTTAGTCTGTAAACAGGCACAAGCTAATATTTTTTCTTGTAAGTGAAAACAGTGCGTATAAGAACTAATCCACATACAGGCCAATTACACGTCTATTTTGGCATATTTGGCATGTGTTTCGATGAATTCACGTCTGGGAGCCACTTCATCGCCCATCAGCATACTGAAAACCCCGTCTGCCACTGCCAGGCTCTCAATGGTCACCTGTTTGAGGGTTCTGCGTGCAGGATCCATCGTGGTTTCCCATAATTGCTCTGCATTCATCTCACCCAAACCTTTGTAACGCTGTGTAGTAACTGACTCGTCTTTTCCGCCACCCAGTTTCTCGATCCAGTATTTCCGCTGTTCTTCTGAATAAGCATATGACTGTTCCTTTCCTTTTTTCACCAGATACAATGGCGGCTGGGCAATGTATACATAACCCTGTTCTACCAGTTCTTTCATGTAACGGAAAATAAAAGTGAGGATCAGCGTAGCGATATGCGAACCATCCACGTCAGCATCCGTCATAATGATGAGCTTATGGTAACGCAGTTTGGCCAGATTCAATTGCTTGGGATCTTCAGGCGTTCCAACGGTAACACCCAAAGCCGTATACATATTTCTAATTTCCTCGTTCTCATAGATCTTATGCTCCATAGCTTTCTCCACATTCAGGATCTTACCACGTAAAGGCAGAATGGCCTGATAACTTCTGTCACGTCCCTGTTTCGCAGTACCACCGGCACTGTCTCCTTCTACCAGGTATAATTCACATTTTTCAGCATCACGTTCACTGCAATCAGCCAGTTTACCCGGCAAACCGCCACCGCTTAATACTGTTTTACGCTGCACCAGCTCTCTTGCTTTTTTGGCAGCAACACGGGCCTGAGCAGCTAAAACGATCTTTGAAATAACATTTTTCGCCTCTCTTGGATTTTCTTCCAGATAAGCCAATAAGGCTTTACCCACCGTTGTTTGAACAGTACCCGCTACATCGCTGTTACCCAGTTTTGTTTTGGTCTGTCCTTCAAATTGAGGTTCAGGTACTTTCACCGAAATAATGGCACTTAACCCTTCCCTGAAATCATCACCTTCCACTTCCACTTTTGCTCTTTCAAATAATCCTTCCTTATCTCCGTAAGATTTGAATACCCTGGTCAATGCCTGTCTGAATCCGGTTACATGCGTACCGCCTTCGATGGTATTGATATTGTTCACATAGGAAAAAATATGCTCTTTAAAATCATCATTGTAGGTCATGGCCACTTCAACAGCCACATTGCTTACTTCATCCAATCCCTCAAAATATAAAGTGGTCGAGATCAAAGGCTGACGATTGCTTGCCTTATCCAGCATTTCCACAAATTCCACGATACCGCCTTCGCTGTAATATGTTTTCGTGTAATGGCTGCCATCTTCTTCTTTTTCACGCAGGTCATTCAAAGTGATATTGATGCGTTTATTCAGATAAGACAGTTCGCGTAAACGACCTTCGAGTATTTCTCTTTTAAATACTGATTCCTGAAAGATGGTTAGATCAGGCCAAAAATGAACAGTGGTTCCCGTTTTATCGGATAACCCAATTTCTCGAACCGCATAGGCAGGTTTGCCTTCATGGTATTCCTGTTCAAATATTTTTCCTTCACGATATACGGTTACATGCAATGTGCTGCTCAATGCATTTACGCAACTCACACCCACACCATGCAAACCACCCGAAACCTTGTATGTGTTTTTATCGAATTTACCACCGGCATGCAGAACGGTCATTACCACTTCTAATGCACTTCTCTTTTCTTTGGTATGCATAGCCGTTGGGATGCCTCGGCCATCATCCAAAACACTGATGGAATTATCTTCATGAATGTTGACCGTGATATTTTTACAATATCCGCCTAATGCTTCATCGATGGAATTATCTACCACTTCATACACTAAATGGTGAAGCCCTTTTACACTCACATCTCCGATATACATGGCGGGCCTTTTTCTAACCGCTTCCAACCCTTCTAATACCTGTATGCTATCTGCACCGTAATTCTTATTCTGTGCGTCATTACTGCTTTGTTGTTCGTCTGTCATAAATGCTTGTCACTACTGTGTTTGGTTAAATACTAAGAAGTGGGCGAAGATAAGGTAAATAAGGGGCTTTTCTTACTCAAAAAGAGGCTATTTTTCCACCTTTTAAGGCTTAAAAATTAACATAAAATAAGCTACTGAAAATGCGCATTCCAGCCGGAAAGACTATCTTACAAACTCGTGACTTGGAAATTAGATGTAGATACATTAATTTTGCTGTTCAAACATGATTCAGGCATTAGATATATTAAAAGTAGCTCAGCGCGGTGGCATTGAACCTAGCATGGATCTCTTGTATCAAAAACAACAGAAGATACCGGGCAGTATTCAATACGATATTCGTCGCTACTATGCCCAGCATCCATGGATCGCTGAAGATACAGGCATGATGGTGTATCACTATAATGCCAAACGTCCTTCAGAGAATTATTTAGAGCTTCGTTACTGCACTACCGGCAACAGATATTGTGAAGAGAAAAGTTGTGCGCAATGCAAACAATTACCCACAGATTCTTGCAGTGGCAAGATCAGAACAGTAGATGTTTTTACCTTCCATTTCACTTCTACCTTTCTGCACCAGTTTACACATAATGTAAAACTGAGTAACAGAAAAGATGAAGTACTCGCATTCAAACATCCCAATGCATTCAGCAAGATATTTACCCTGTCGCTCAAAAAGCGTAACATCTTAGATGCCTTACTCAATCATAGTTACAGCGGTGCATTAGAAAACATTTTCGTGAATGCAAAAGTGCACGAATTATTATTGTACAGTCTGGATCATTTGATCGACGAAAAAGAAGAAGGCTTTACATGCAAATTCTTAGCAGACGAAAGAAGTAAGGAATCCATTCATCAGGCTAGAGAGATCTTATTACAACATATCGGCGATCCTTTGACCATCAAAGAACTCAGCCGTAAGGTTGCCATGAACGAATGTTATTTGAAGAAAGGTTTCAAAGAAATATTCGGTACTACTATTTTCGATTTTTATCAGCAGCAAAGAATGGAGCACGCCAAATACCTGCTCTACGAAAAATCTTTGTCGGTTACTGATGTATCAGCCATGCTCGGCTATTCTTCCATCTCACATTTTTCTGCTGCTTTCAAAAAGCATACAGGATTAAAACCTTGTGAGTTACTCAAGTAAAGTTTAAGAAGCTCAAAAGGTTTAAGAAGTTTAATGTTGAAGCAAATTTTATTGCCGGCATTAGTATTTTATGGCAGCAAAGAACTTATTACATTTACTGCATGAGAAAATCATTCTTAGCAATCATTACCACCTTATTCATTTCCTGCAACAACAAACAATCAGTTGATCTGATCGTTCATAATGCAACTATTTATACCGTTGATTCTTCTTTTGCAACAGCAGAAGCAATGGCCATAAAAGATGGCAAGATCATGGCAACAGGCACTACAGAATTCATCCTCAAAAATTACGAAGCCAAAGAAAAAATAGACGCAGAAAAGAAATCAGTCTACCCCGGTTTCATCGATGCACATGCCCATTTTGTTGGCTATGCACAATCCTTATTTGTTGCCGATCTTTATAACACAAAAAGTTTCGATGAAGTATTGGAAAGGCTGAAATCCTTTGCTGCTGCACATCCTGATGAGCAATGGATCCTTGGAAGAGGCTGGGATCAAAATAAATGGCCCGGCAAAGTGTATCCTACCAATGAAAAACTCAATCAATTATTTCCTGATAAACCTGTTTACATTACAAGGGTTGACGGGCATGCAGCCATCGTTAATCAAAAAGCATTTGACCTTGCCCATGTGAAACCCGGTGCTACCATAAGCGGTGGTGATGCAGAAACGAAGAATGGTAAATTAACAGGTGTACTAATTGATAACGCGAAGGAATTAGTGAACAATAATATTCCACAGTTATCTAAAGAAGATTATGCAAAAAGATTATCGGCAGCAGAGAAGAATTGTTTCGCAGTTGGACTCACTACCATCACCGATTGCGGACTAAGTTATACAGATGTTGATGCGATCGATACTTTACAACAACAAGGAAAACTCAACATGCGTTTGTATGTGATGCTGAGTGACAACAAAGAAAACTTAGAAAGATATTTACCGAAAGGCCCATACAAAACAGATAAACTTTTTGTAAAAGGATTTAAGTTCTATGCAGATGGTGCATTGGGTAGCAGAGGTGCTTGTTTGTTGCAACCTTACAATGATAGAAAAGACTGGAAAGGTTTTTTATTAAGCAGTATCGCTCATTTTGATTCTTCGGCGCAAATATTGGCCGGCACTGATTTTCAGATGTGTACACATGCCATCGGTGATTCAGGAAACAGAATGATCTTGAATGTTTACAATAAAGTATTAAAAGGTAAAAATGATAAACGCTGGCGCATTGAACATGCGCAAATAATTAATGCAAATGATTTTAATTTATTCGGACAATCATCGATCATTCCTTCTGTTCAACCAACACATGCCACCAGTGATATGTATTGGGCCGAAGAACGCTTAGGCAAAGAAAGATTGAAAGGCGGATATTCTTATAAACAACTCCTGCAACAAAACGGATGGATACCATTGGGTACCGATTTTCCGGTAGAAGATATTTCTACATTTAAAACTTTTTTAGCTGCCGTAGTAAGAAAGGATGCGAAAGGTTTTCCTGCAGAAGGTTTTCAAACAGAGAATGCATTGACCAGAGAAGAGACCATCAAGGGCATGACCATCTGGGCAGCCAAAGCCGATTTTTTAGAAAAGGAAGTAGGCAGTCTGGAAACAGGCAAAAAAGCAGATTTTACTATTTTGGATAATGACCTGATGAAAGTTGCTGAAACAGAGATCCTCAACACAAAAGTAATCGCCACTTATCTGGGTGGTAAGAAAGTGTATGGGAAGTAACGGAATCAATCTGCAACATTCTTACTGATCAACCATTCAACTGATCAACCCATCAACCTACCACTTTCTTACTACCAGCTTCGTATCTTTTGGCTGGTTTCTTCGGGATTTCTTCGAAAGCCCTGCAATAAAACAGCAAGCAGGTAGCAGGAGGGTACGAAGGAATTACGAACAAAAGGTTTGCCTGCCGGCTATGGTCTTCTTCATACCTGCTTATTACCTGCTTATTACCTGCTTCGGAGTAAGTCCGTCATTTAACGGACTTACTCCGAACAAGACCAAAAGAAGACCAAAAGAAGACCAAAAGAAGACCGGTAAAACAGTAGAGAGTGCCTATAATTGCATTTATTCACCCCTAAGTGGGTTTTTTTAGGAAAAAATATAATTCCGCACCCAAAGATCCACTTATAAAAGCCCAAAACCTGTAGGTTATTTTATTACCTTTGCAGCCTTTAAAAACAAGCAGGACAGGAGTTTTATGAGTGCTAAATACAAAGAATTTTCAGGACTGAATTTACCCGCAATTGAAAAAGAGATTTTGCAAAAGTGGGAAGACAGCAATGCTTTTGAA
>CAIKTE010000123.1 GCA_903830285.1 uncultured Chitinophagaceae bacterium
CAATTCTTTTCCCTGATTCACTAATCCAAGCCTTCTCAATTCAACATATGTATTCAAACGTTCTTCTATCAAGGATTTCACGGTCCCTGATTTAATATCTGCTATACAAACATCAATTCGTTTCAAATCACGGCTTGTCCTCGTAAAATAAAATTTATCTGCATTTCCCAACCAGGTATTGCTTCTCCAATCATCATCCCGGCTGATGGCCAATGCAGGTGCACTCCATAAAGAAACAGTCTGATCTTTGAACAGTTCAGCTTTTAATTCTTTGTGTGATTTATCAGTGAGGTCGAATAAGATCAGTTCTTCGGTTGCTGATTCCTTTTCGCCGGGCATCCAGTATTTATAGGTCTCTAAAGTTGGACGAGGCTCTGATACGCTATTGATCACCCATAGATCTTTTACTTTCCTGTTATCCGTTCTCACCAATGAAAACCGTTTTGAATCAGGGCTCCAGAAAATGAAAGCAGCTTTGCGTTTGTTCTTGTTCTTTTCTTTGTCAACATTATTTTCTCCACCTCCGCTTAAATTCCCTTCGCTATGGTAACTGTAATTTTCAATACCATCGGTTGTTAATTTATTTTCCACGATCGTACTATCATCTTCATTCTTCAAAGCCTTGTCGTAATTGGCTTTATCCATGTAATACAAGTTATAGTTCTTACCAAAGACTATCGTATTACTATCCGGTGAAATGCTTGCCCATTGCGGTTTACGCCTTTGTTTCTTATAATCTGTCAGTTCTGTCAATACATACGTATTCAGATTGTATTCAAAATAAAAAGTCTTTTTTTCTTTAACAAGAGGTGTTCCTTTTTTAACCGCAGTATCTTTCTTTTCAACTTCGAGAGAACTCTTCACTTCAAAATATATAGTGTTCTCATCACGAACAAATTTCATACTGTCTAATCCCAGATGCTTTCCTTCAAAAGCGTCTTTAACTATCTTGCTGATCTCTGCAGCTAATTTTTCATTGTCGAATAATTCTTTCTTCTCCCCTTTTGCAGGATCGACGATATACCATTTCTTTCCTTCGGTAGTTTCATACATATACCAGAAACGGTTACTCTTTTTCAGCCAATGAGGATCCACGTTTGTTGAGAAGATCATCTTCTCCAGCTTTTTTGGAGAGAAATGTGCCGCTAATGCATAGTTCGCTTTTGTTTGTACAATTTGTTGCGCACTGATCGAAATAGTGAATGCAATAAAGATCCAGAAGAACAATAATTTCCTCATAGTAATTTAGTTTTGGAAAGGGAAAATACGTTGTAAATGACAAAAGCAAAAACCTTTGGTCATTTTTATCGGCGAACCATGCTTTTTAATAGAAAAGCTGTTAAAGAAAATAGATATTATTCTCTTTAACAGCTTCTCGAATGATAAAAAAAAATTACCCGAAAATCTGATTCAATAAACCTGCCAGATGAACGCCACCTTTCAATAACTGGTCATTAGCAGTTTGAATATGATCATAGATATAACGATAGCTTAGCTTTTGATCAGGCTGTGTTATTTCACCATACAATTTCTGCGCGATCGTGTAACTGTCAAACATCCACTCAGATACCGGCTGTTTCTGCATATCAGCTCTTTGTGCAGCAGTTGTATGATTGATCGCTTTTGTATATTCTGTATAGCTGAGCTTTTGATCTTCGATCAAATTACTATCCCATATACTATGCAGGTTTGCCTTTTGATTGAACCATAACACATAGATCTTATTACCACCCTGATCTTCTTCCCTGCTTACATGCATGGGTTGATGTACATCTCCAACAATATGTACGAGCAATCTCAGATACGTAACTTTTTTCTCTTTTTCTGTTTTCTTGTCTTTCAGTTGAGCCACTAAGAAATTGATCTTTGTATAGGCATCTGTCAAAGTATCCACTGCCAGATAAGCTTTCATATCCGCTGCAGATAATCCATCTTTAAAATTGATATAATGCCAACTGCTGATATAGTTATACGAAGGTTCTGCTTTTATAAAATCAGCCCAGTTACTGGCCATCGCAAGAGATTCATCTCCCAATATATCTTTGATCGCCAATCTCGCTTTGGGTGAAAGATAACTGTCTGCAATTTCACCAACAACGCGGTGACCCAGCATTCCCCAAGCCATGGATGCATAAGGAACATAAATGAATGCGCAGCATAAAATAAGTTGTTTGATTTTTTTGATCATCATTACGGGGTTTTATAAATGTGTTGCAAAGTAATTAAAGCTTTCGGTTTTTGAATGATTGAATTGAAAAGTAATTATCAGACAATATCAAGCATAGTTGATCATTTGTCTTTTCACTTTACCGTCATCAAAGAATTCGAACATGGCGTATGCCGGTGCAAATCCTTTAAAGGGACCATTCCACCAATCTCCGCTTACTGCACCATTGCAATAATATTGGATGCCGAAATATTCAACTGAATCCTGCAAATGAATATGCCCGCTTAAGCAGCAAACAATATTTGAATGGGCTTTGAATAAGTCGATCAGTCTTCTGGAATCTACGTGTAATAAAGCTCTTGATATTCTCCAATCGCCATTCGCTTCATTCTTATCGGCAAACATTGCCGAGCAAAAAGAAACGATAGGTATGTGCGAAACGATACAAATATGTTTTGAAGGCTCAGTGGATCTTAATTCATTTTCCAGCCAGCTGTATTGTTCTTCATCGATCCTTGCAATATATCCGCCATTATTTTCATGCGCACTATCCAGTACGATAAATTTCCAATTCTTATGCTCGAAACTGTAAAAACGATTACTCATTTGATGTTCCTGCAATACCCATTTCTTATCATACAAAGGGTCGCTTTTTACTTCTGTTTCGGTCATTTGCCAGCCCCAGGCATCATGATTGCCGATGCAATGATGGATGGGCAATTTGTTTTCTTCACCCAATACTTTATGCCAAACATCCCATTGCTTCTGCACTTTGTCCTTTGATGCTTTCAATGCATCCATGATGGAATCGCCTCCATTGATAATAAAATCAACTTTAGTCTCGGATTTGTTCACATGACGAAAAGCTTTACGCATGCCTTCTTCTGCAATATCTGTGGGCTTTACATGTGTATCGGATAAGAACCCCACATGAAATGATGAGGATCGCTTCTTAGTCGAAAATTCAAAGGGGCTAATGCTTATAGCGGCAGTTGCTAAAGAAGAGTTTTGAAGAAATTTCCTTCTATCCATACATACTATTTTAAATATTCACGCATTTCCACCTGGTATTGTGTTGCAATTTCTTTTGCTTCAGCAACAAAATTTTCATCCTCTCCCGCATAAATAATGGAACGGCTCACATTCACCAATAAGCCGCAATCCTTATTCATTCCGTATTTGGAAACCTCTTCCAGACTACCTCCCTGAAATCCAACACCCGGAACTAATAAAAAATGATCTGGAATGATATTTCTGATGTTCACCAATTCTATCGCCTGTGTTGCACCCACCACAAACATTAAATTATCAGGCGTGCCCCAGGATGCAACCGTGCTCAATACTTTTTCGTATAAATAATCCTGCCCTATTTTTTGCAGTTCAAAATCCTGTGCTCCTTTGTTGGATGTTAATCCCAGCACAATGGCGAACTTGCTTTCGTATTCAAGAAAAGGACGAACACTGTCTTCTCCCATATAAGGAGCAACAGTGATCGCATCAAAAGCTAATGTTTCAAAAAATGTTTTAGCATATTGTGCAGAAGTATTGCCGATATCACCTCTTTTCGCATCAGCAATTGTAAAATGAGTGGTAGGAATATAATGCAAAGTCTTTTCCATGGCTTCCCATCCTTTCAATCCCTGAGCTTCATAAAAAGCCGTATTTATTTTATAACTAACACAATGATCTTTTGTTGCATCAATGATCGCCTTATTGAATTCAAATACCGCATCCGGATGCGATCGCAAATGTTTAGGGATCTTGGTGTGGTCAGTATCTAAACCAACACATAGAAAGCTCCCTTTTTCTTTGATATGATTGATGAGTTGCAGTCTGTTCATGCTGCGAAACTAATAGGTTTATCTTATTCAAAAAAAAGCCGGTTGAAATTCAACCGGCTTTTGTACAAATATTCTCGTTTGTTATTTATAATCATAGACCAGATAAGCCCATGGTTTCAGATCAAATTCTTTTCCCACTTTCAGGTCTTCTGATGCATTACTGAATAATTCAGTTGCAGTACCTGCGATGGCTGCATTATCGATCTTTGCTTTAACAGCAGTGTTTGATAAGTTTAAAACAACCAATACTTTCTTACCGTTGATTTCACGGAAATAAGCATACACTTTATCATCGGCATTTGTATTTGCACGAATAAAATCTGCATTAGAAGCCAATGCAACATTTGATTTTCTCAATGTCAATAATTTCTTATAAAAATCTGCTCTGGCATATTTACCAAATGTGATGGTATCCTTATCAAAGAATTGTATGGCTCTTAAGAATGGTTCTTCCTGTCCGCTGTAGATCAATGGCACAGAGTGTTTCATAGTTTGTGTGAGCACAGCAAATGGGGCGTGACTTTCACCCGGCATGGTTTCATAATCAGCTTTATTCCAGGTGTTCTCATCATGATTACTGGTGAACATCATGCGCAGTGTATTCTTTGGAAAAGTAGAATCTGTTCTTTTCATTGAAGTGTCGAATGAAGTAGCCGTACGTCTACCTTTTGCAATCCTCTTAAGCATTGCAAATTCATTCCATCCATATGTTGCATCAAAACCATCGGCATTTAAAGAAGGTTTATCTCCTTCAGCCAGCATGAATATATTTTTTTCTTTTTTCAGCTCAGTTATACATCTTGTCCAGAAATCATCAGGTACATCACTTGCAACATCACAACGGAAACCATCCAATCCTGTTTCAGTGATCCAGAATTTCAATTGAGCGATCATGGTATCACGCAATTCGGGATTAGCATAATTGAGTTTTCTTGTATCGGCCCAGTCGGCAGCCATTTTAGCTTTTCCTGTTAGGCTGTCTGTTACATAGAAAGCAGGATGTTTTACCAGCCAGTAATGATCGGCACCTGTATGATTAGGAACCCAGTCAATGATCACTTTAAATCCTTTTTCATGTGCTTGTTTTACCAATGCTTTCCAATCGTCCATGGTACCGAACTCAGGATTTACAGCAGTATAGGAACTCACTGCATAATAACTTCCCAAACTTCCTTTACGATCCACTTTGCTGATCGGATTGATCGGCATGAACCAAAGGGTTTGAACACCCATGTCTTTTAAACGATCCAAATGTTTTGCAAATGCAGCGAATGTGCCTTCAACAGTGTATTGGCGAACATTTACTTCATAGATATTTCCCTGCATGATCCAGGCGGGATGGCCGTCGATCTTTAAAGTGTCTTGTACAGCAGTTTCGGATGACTTGCTGCTTTTGCAGGAACTGATCAAAAAAATGAACAGCAAAAAGGGTATTAAATTTTTGATGGTGCGCATAACAATCGGTTTAAGTTGCAAAACTACTACTCTAATGTGTAAAATAGACACAGTATTTTACCTCACCCCAAACCCCTCTCCATTTGGAGAGGGGC
>CAIKTE010000124.1 GCA_903830285.1 uncultured Chitinophagaceae bacterium
GCATTCTCACTGGCGATCCTGAAATGACAGCTCATGGCTAATTCACAACCGCCACCCAGTGCAAAGCCATTCACACAGGCCACTACCGGTTTAGCTGAATTTTCGATCTTGAAGAAAATATCCTGCCCGCGTTTAGCCAATGCTTTTCCTTCTTCAACAGAAGAGCCAACAAATTCACTGATATCAGCACCTGCTACAAAACTTTTTGGACCCGCACCTATAATGATCGCAGATCTTATTTCAGGATTATTGTATACTTCATCCATCACTTCATTCAGATCACTCATCACTTGCTGGTTAAGTGCATTTAATTTATCGGGGCGATTAATGGTGATGGTTAGAATATTATTTTCGAGACTGGTTAATAATGTAGAGAAGGTCATATAATTATTTTTTATTTCGGAGTTCTTCTAATTTTGCTACATCCCATAAATCTTTATCTCTTCTTGAAAGAAGTTTTATGTCTTTCAAAAAATCATATGGAACAAATTTCAGGTCAACGCCTTCTCCAATCTGATGTATAACCATATCTTTTTCAGCATCGTCAAAAGAGATGTTTTTATGAACAATGGTTAGGATATCTATTACATGAGGTCTTGCCCCCAGTGTCATCATAAAATAATCTGTAAAATCTTCTTGCTTTAGTGGGAATATTTCATTTTCAGAATAGCCAAGGCATAAAAGTGTGTTTAAAAAAGCTGATTTATTTTCATTGGTAGGAGCAATCCAAATATCCATATCTTCTGTAACACGATGGAAGCCATAATAGTTAACGGCATAACCACCGATACACATGTATCGAAGATTATTTTTCTTTGCGCATTCTAAAAAGAGAATAAATTCAACATGTTCAATGTCCATCAGCAAAATAATGTTTTTGAATAGTAATTATTTTTTGGAATGGCTTATTAAAATCCGGGTAATTTTTTTGCTGCAATTCTGCCAAAGATCTGAGTCGTTCTGATGGTGTAAGGGAAATAAAATATTCCAGAAAATATTGCTCCTGTTCTTCAAACGATTTGAATATTTTAATTTCCCGCTTCATTGAACAAATTTAAAAATTTCTGTGTTCTTTCACCCACACTTTAATATAATCAGCGATCTCGGAAGTGTTCGTGCCGGGATGAAATAATTTCCCAACACCCAGATGATATAGTTGATCGATATCTTCATCAGGAATGATACCACCGCCTGTGAGCAGCACATCATCCATTCCTTTTTCTTTCATCAATGTTACCACTTTAGGGAAAACAGTATTGTGTGCACCACTTAAAATACTGATGCCGATGGCGTCCACATCTTCCTGTAACGCAGCATTTACTACCATTTCTGGAGTTTGACGCAGGCCGGTATAAATCACTTCCATTCCTGCATCGCGTAATGCAGTGGCAATTACTTTGGCACCACGGTCATGTCCATCCAATCCAACTTTGGCAACCAATACTCTGATAGGGCGATCTTTTAGCATAGCAATAATCTTTGCATAAAATTACTCGAGAATCTAATGCAGATTATATTTTGCTCGCAGTTCTTTGATATTTCTTTCTGCAATGGCTTTTGCTGTAGAATCTGGGAAACTGTATAATATGATCTTGGCACCGTATTCACGGGAATATTTTTGAGTGACAGAATCTTTGATCGCTACTGTTTTGAAATGATAAAAAAAGCTATCATTCGCTTCAGGCATATGCCAGGCGGCAAAGAGAAAATAGTCAACATCGAATTTCTGCGGTAACCAGAATGCAAAACTAGCATCGTCAGAATATATTTCCGGCAGATCATATTTCTTTCTATAAAAAGACAATGCAGCAGCATCGCCGTAATTGTCGCCGTACACCATTGTTCTTTGTTTGACACTATCCGGTAATTGGTGATACACTTTCGCGGTCTTCTCGGCCATTTCTTTCCAGCCCAGCATATCTGCAAAATCCTGTGGTAATGGATTATTTTTTTTCTCTTCCCAATTCAATACACCCATTTTTTCTGCATGAACGGTCTGATAGAATTTGTCTAATTGCTGGGGAGATAAAAATGGAACCGCTACCGGAAATACAAGAATTGTTGTGAGTAACATGTAAACAGGAATTGCCCAATGCACAATTTTTATTTTATGCGATTGAATGAGCGATTCAATATATACACTGCCTATCGCTAATAAGGAAGGGTAGATACTTGCCGCATAATAAGGTTTGCCCTTGAACCAAAGCAATAATAAGATCACAACAAAATAAATAATGGCGATAGCGCTGTATTTCCTTCCATCTTTCTTTGCCAGTAAAAACCATAATCCCATCATCCAGATAAAAAAGCAGGGTAAGAACATGATGATCTGGTTCACTAAAAACTCTGCCCGGCTCGTATACTGCAATTGCTGATTGCGTAATAACTGCATATGATGCAATACCGGAAAATGATGGTCGTACTGCCAAAATAGATTGGGCGAAAAGATCAATAAGCCTATCAGCATAGCAAAATAAAAATGTTTGTTCAAGAACCATTTTCTGTTGGCTGTAAGAATAATACTTATAAAAAATGCGAGTACAAAAAATGCCATGGTATATTTTGCAAGCATTCCCAAACCAAAACAGATGCCTAAATAATAAAAGAATTTTTTATCGTTGGTGTTGATCAGTTTGATGATGAGGTAAATGGCCCATGTCCAGAAAAACCCGTCTAGAAAATTAGGCTGGAATAAAATATTCATTCTCAAATAACCCGAACTTAAAAAAGCCAGACATGCAATGAACACTGCATAAACATTGCCTTTGAGTTCCAGAACAATTTTTCCGATCAGGATAATTTTCAGGGCACCGAATAAGGAACCCCAGAAATAGACTGCATATAATGAACTGCCGAATAATTTACTGATGGCGCCCAGTACAGCCAGCATCGGCGGCATTTCTATATAACCCCAGGTCAGGTGATCGGCATCGGCTAAATACAAATATTCATCACGATGCAATTCGAATGCAGCATTGATGAATAGAAATGGAATGAGAAATTTGATGATAGCGAACACCGCAATGATCGCTGTTGATTTTTGTTGCTTCATCCCTGAATTGTTTGCTGTAAAATAAAAAATAAACCGCAGTATTTGGCTGCGGTTTATTTAAACGGTTAAATCGTAAAAAAGTTACTTGGTCAATAACTGTAAAGTATGTTGAATACGTTTGATGGTCTCTTCTTTGCCCAGTACTTCTGCAATATTAAAAACATGCGGACCGAATTTTCCACCTACCAGCATGATGCGTAAAGGCAGCATTAATTCGCCGGGTTTGAGTTGATTGGCTGCAGCCAGTTCTTTTAATTCATTTTCCAATGCTTCATGATCCCAGGATTGCATTAGCTCATAAGCACGTATCAGTTCAAGGAAAAATAAATTCTTCTGTTCATTCCATTTAGGCTGAATGGCGGCAATATCGATCGTTTCAGGAGCTTTGAAAAAGAAGGAAGATTGTTGTACAAAATCGGTCAGCAGTGTACAACGGTCTTTGATCAATTCTAATACAGCTTCTAATTTTTTATCATCATCAACAATAATTCCATTCGCATGCAGCAAACCAGCTACCTGTAACCTGTAACTTGTAACAGGTAACTTTTTTATCCATTCACTATTGTACCATTTCGCTTTTTCGTAATCAAATTTTGCACCGCTTTTATGAACACGTTCCATTGAAAACTTTTCTACTAATTCAGGCAAAGAAAAGATCTCGTTATCAGTCCCGTCATTCCAGCCCAGCATGGCCAGCATATTTACAAATGCTTCGTGTAAAAATCCATGTTCTTTAAAGCCTGTTGTTTTTTCACCGGTCTTTGGATCGGTCCAGTCCATGGCAAATACGGGAAAGCCCAGTCTGTCACCATCACGCTTACTTAATTTCCCATTCCCGTCTGGTTTTAATATCAATGGTAAATGAGCCCACTCCGGCATATTTTCCACTCCGAATAAATATTGCCATAATAAAATATGAACTGGTGCACTCGGCAACCATTCCTCACCACGGAAAGCATGCGTAATTTTCATTAAATAATCATCCACTACAACAGCCAGGTGATAAGTAGGCATTCCGTCTGCCTTCAATAAAACTTTATCATCTACTTGCGATGAATTAAAACTCACTTCACCACGGATCATATCCGTAAATTTCACTTCTTCATTGGCAGGCATCTTAATTCTGATCACATGCTTTGTTCCTGCATCCAATAAAGATTTTACTTCTTCTTCATTTAGAGTCAATGAATTTTTTAATGCAGTCCTTGATATTTGGTTGTATTGAAAATTGGGAATTTCTTTTCGTTTGGCATCCAACTCTTCCGAAGTATCAAATGCATAATAAGCATATCCCTGAGCCACTAATTTTTCTGCATACTCACGGTAAATGGCTTTGCGTTCACTTTGACGGTAGGGTGCATAAGGTCCGCCGTGTTTTGGACTTTCATCAGGTTCCAATCCGCACCATGCCAATGTTTCAAATATATAGTCTTCGGCACCTGCCACAAATCGGGCTTGATCGGTGTCTTCAATGCGCACAATAAAATCGCCACCAAAATGTTTGGCAAACAAATAATTGAACAAAACTGTTCTCACTCCACCCAAATGCAAACCACCCGTTGGTGATGGCGCAAAACGTACCCTTGGTTTTTTATTCATGCCGCAAATATAATCTTGAATGGGTAAAGAAAATAGCTGGGCCTGTTCAAGCGCAAAAAGGATATTTCCTGTGGTTTGAGTATTGTTTTATAGATAAAATACAGATAGCTGACAGTAGATTCATTCGCACTAAACCCACATCACTCCCACATTAAAGCCACAACAACCCACAATATTGTGGCGAACTGTGATATTAATGTGGGGTTGTTAAGGGTTTGGGTACAGGCGATGGACAGTCATGTATAAGGATACCCTGAGAATGTTAGGAATAATAAACCCATGATCTTTTATGCATCATCATTATAGGAGAACTGAATATCTTTGACCGATGTATCTCATTAAAACAGCATGGTGGTTGCGAGCACTGTATCCTTCCTTTATCTGGAAGATCGATACCGATGAAAAGGTTTTGTATCTCACATTCGATGATGGTCCGCATGAAACAGCAACGCCATTTGTTTTGGATGAATTACAAAAGTACCATGCAAAAGCAAGTTTCTTTTGTATCGGAAATAATGTAGTGCAACACAGAAATATTTATGAAAGGATCTTAGCCGAAGGGCATGCAGTAGGCAATCATACATACCATCATTTGAATGGATGGAAAACAAAGGATGAGGAATATATCAAGGATATTGAAGCCGCTGCAAAAGAAATTGATTCTAATTTGTTTCGTCCGCCTTACGGGAGAATAACAAGATTTCAAGCATCAATCATCAAGCGTCAAGCTTCAATTATCATGTGGGATGTTTTAAGCGGAGATTTTGATACAGATATTCAGCCTCAGAAATGTTTGGCCAATGTTTTATATCATTCCAAAAAGGGAAGTATCATTGTTTTTCACGACAGCAGCAAAGCTTGGGACCGGATGAGTTATGCATTACCGAGAGTATTGGAACATTTTAGCGGAGAAGGGTATCAGTTCAAAGCTTTAACAGGTATATAAAAAACAATGGCCGAGGTGAAAACCCCAGCCTTTTTTTAATCCGTACCCTATGAAAACAATCTTAAATAATTCCTATCTATAATGGTTAGTAAGTAATCTTTTGTTCGGACAATAGTATAAACGCAGGAGGGGAAACTTTATTTTCTAAACACAAACTATTTTTCAAAATGACGTTAATTGATACACATTGCCATTTGTACCTGGATGACTTTAAAGATGATATAGATGCTGCCATTTTGCGTGCAAAGGAATACGGTGTTCAAAAATTCTATCTGCCTGCAATTGACAGTGAAGTGATCGATGCTATGCTGCAACTGGAAGAAAAATTCCCTCAGAATTGTTTTGCGATGATGGGATTGCATCCCTGCTCAGTAAAAGAAAATTATATCGAAGAATTGAAAATCGCGGAAGAATGGCTGGAAAAAAGAAAATTCGTTGCGATAGGAGAGATAGGATTGGATTTTTACTGGGATAAAACTTTTGTAAAAGAGCAATATGCGGCATTCGAATGTCAGATGCAATGGGCATTGGACAGCAATATGCCCATTGTGATCCATACCAGAAATGCCATGACTGAAACGATCAATACTGTAAAGCCATTTGCTGCGCAGGGTTTAAAAGGGATCTTTCATTGTTTTGGCGGAACGGAAGCAGAAGCTAGACAAATCACTGATATGGGATTTTATCTGGGTATTGGGGGAGTGGTAACCTATAAAAAATCGGGATTGGCAGAAGTCATTCAGAAAATAGGGCTGGAATTTCTTGTTTTGGAAACAGATGCGCCTTATTTGACACCCGTTCCTTTTCGGGGCAAAAGGAATGAAAGCAGCTATTTGAAGTATGTTATAGAGAAAATAGCAGATGAATTGCATCTACCCGTTGAAACTGTGGCAGCAGTTACAACTGCCAATGCAGAAAAAATATTCGGAAGCTAAGTTCTAACTGTTATTTTTGCAATCCTTTAAAAATAGGAGACTTGTCCAAAGGCATCCCTTCGGGAGTGGTTGTCCAAAGGACAGCTTCCGAGAAGGAATACGCAAGGAGCTGTTTAATTTAAAAGAACAGAAGATTATTTAGGAGACTTGTCCGAGTGGTTGAAGGAGCACGCCTGGAAAGTGTGTATACGGGAAACTGTATCGAGGGTTCGAATCCCTCAGTCTCCGCAGAAACCTTGCCCATATTATGGGCAAGGTTTTTTTCATTTAACTGCTATTCAAATATCTATTGTTAACACCCACATAACCTCAGCATAACAATTCGGTAACATACTCAAGCAACCTTTGCGGCATAATAAAAAACTAAGTTTATGTTAAAAAGAATGCTTGTTTTTGTACAAGTAATAGTGTTGTTAAGTTTTACTGTGTCATCATCAATTGGACAGGAAACAACAGCCCTTTTGAATGGCCGTGTGGCAGATAGCAAAGGTGCCATATTAACCGGTGCCATCATTACGCTGAAACATGAACCAACGGGTTATGTTACAACAACTCAAACCAATAATAAAGGGATATTTTATATCTCTAATTTAAAAGTTGGCGGACCTTATACCATTAAAGTTTCTTCATTAGGATTTAAAGATGAACTGATGAAAGATGTGAATCTTTCATTGGGAAATAATCCTGAATTAAATCTCAGCCTTACATCAACAACAACAGACCTGAAAGAAGTTACTGTTAC
>CAIKTE010000125.1 GCA_903830285.1 uncultured Chitinophagaceae bacterium
TCAATGAAACCCTTTATTCATCAATGTTTCAGCATATTCGATTCTTATCATTGCATGAAATGATCAATAAAAAAAGTAAAAAAATAATCTTCTGAAAATCATTTTTCAGGGAGCTGAATTCACATCCGCAGCCAAAATGTTAATAAAATTGTTTAAAAAAATTTTTGCTTTAGTTGAAGTTCTTTTTAATATTGTGATGGGAAATTTATTTCCCAGTACTTACTAACCCATCCATATACAAAGTCTCGCTTCTGCGGGACTTTTGTTTTTTATGAATTACTACTTCCAATTATACAAACCTTATCAAGTACTTTCTCAATTTTCACGGGAAGAAGGCAAACAAACTTTGGCTGATTTTTTTGAAGTTCCAAAAGATGTATATCCTGTTGGAAGATTGGATTTCGATAGTGAAGGATTGCTTTTACTTACAAATGATACACAATTAAATCATCGATTACTACATCCAAAATTTTTACATCAAAGAAGTTATTGGGTTCAAGTTGATGGAGCCATCAATGAAAAAGCAATTACAGAATTATCAAATGGTGTTGATATTAACCTTGATGGAAAAATATACCGCACAAAAAAAGCTGTTGCAAAAATTTGCGATGAAGATCCTATCGTTCCAGAACGTAACCCTCCAATAAGATTTAGAAAAGATATTCCTGCACCATGGATCGAATTAATTTTATCTGAAGGAAAAAATCGACAAGTAAGAAAGATGACCGCTAAAGTTGGATTTCCTACATTACGCTTAATAAGAAATAGCATTGAAGATATTCGTCTTAATAATATGCAACCAGGAGAAATGATTGCGTTATCAGAAATAGAGATTTACCAAAAACTCTTTCATAAAAAACAAAACTAGGGAACGATTATTTGGCGAACCCTTGTCAACCTGCTCAACAAGCGTTAATTTTGCTCGCTCTAAGCAATTATTATTATGAGTTTATCCCACTTGTCTGAACAAGAAATCATTCGTCGAGAAAAGTTGACGAAAATGCAAGAAGCAGGAATCGATCCTTTTCCAGCACCGCTGTATCCTGTTTCTCACTTCTCAACAGATATCAAAGAAAATTATACAGAAGAGACCAAAGAGCAATTTGCACAGGTTTGTGTAGCTGGCCGTATAATGAGTATCAACGATAAAGGAAAAGTCCTTTTCATAAAAATTCAGGACAGTAAAGGTATTATTCAGTTATATGTGAAGAGAGACGATGTTTGTCCGGATGAAGACAAGACTCTATGGGATGTGGTGATTAAAACAGGTCTTGACCTTGGAGATATTATTGGGGTTACTGGATTCGGATTCATCACCAAAACTGGAGAAACCTCCATTCATGCTCAAACTTTGACCCTTCTTACAAAATCTTTGAAGCCGCTACCCGTGGTAAAACGAGATGAGGAAGGAAATGTATTCGATGCAGTAACAGATCCTGAATTCCGCTACCGCCAACGCTATGCAGACCTTATCATTAATCCTGATGTTAAAGATACTTTCGTTAAAAGGACAAAACTGGTGAATACCATCCGTGAATTCTTAAATGCTCAAGGAGCTTTGGAAGTTGATACACCAGTATTACAAAGCATTCCAGGTGGTGCTGCTGCCCGTCCTTTTATTTCACACCA
>CAIKTE010000126.1 GCA_903830285.1 uncultured Chitinophagaceae bacterium
CAAAGGACTCCGTTGGAGAGGCTCTCGAAGCATGTTGAACGAGAAGCATTTGGTAATCGAATTCACCCTTCGAGTGCCTCAGGGTGACAGCACAGCAGGCAGATCCCTCCGTGTTTGGAGTAAGTTCTTTTCCAATTATTAACGAAATGATTTGTCATGCTGTCCAAAGGACTCCGTTGGAGAGGCTCTCGAAGCATGTTGAACGAGAAGCATTTGGTAATCGAATTCACCCTTCGAGTGCCTCGGGATGACAGCTATCATCTAACAGCTATCATCTATCATCTAACATCTATCATCTAACATCTATCATCCAACATCTCCCTACTCCTTATCCATATTCTTGGTCATATTATAACCAACCAATAGTGCAGCTCCTGCCATAAAGAAAATGATAGCGGGATAAACAGCATCCGGATTAAGTGCTGTGTAGGTTACCAATAACAAAGCCAGAAAAACGCCAACGCCTACGCCCATACAAAGCAATGCCAGGTTAAGGATAAATACTTTCCATACCGGTGTGCCATGTTTCGCACCATGCATGAAGATACTCGCGTCCACTCCCTTTTCTATAAGGGCCAAACGTTCTTTATTTCTGGTAGAAATATACAAATAGAAAATGCCGAATACGACAAGGAATAAACAGATAGGGATCAATTCTTGCATAACTGTGTTTTTATGATTAATTTAATGTGTTCAGGATATTTGACGACAACTTGTTTCATTCGGTTACAAAGGGCGGGAATATTTTAGCGGTTCTCCTGTAACCGGTTCTCATTTTCTATCGTCTAATGGTTTATACTATGATTCATTCAGATGATCAGGAACATATTCAAAGCGTATTGTCGGGCAATACGAATGCCTTTGCGCCATTAGTGGACCGTTATAAGAATATGGTCTTTACATTATGCTTTAAAATGGTGAACAACAGAGAAGAAGCAGAAGAACTGACCCAGGATAGTTTTATCAAAGTATACCGATCCCTGAAACAATTTAAAGGTGAATCCAGATTCTCTACCTGGTTGTATAAAGTTGCCTATCATACTTGTCTTGACCGGCTTAAAAAACTGAAAAGAGAAAAGCCTACGGTAGAGATCAATACTTTTACGGAAGCACATATCTCCACCTTACAAAATGATTTTGAGCAGATAGAAGATCAGGAACGCAAAGAGCTTGTTCAGAAATGTTTACAGTTATTACCGGAAGAGGAAAGATCATTATTTACCTTGTATTATTTAAATGAGCAATCGGTAAAAGAGATCGCACACATCATGGGCGCAACAGAAACAAATATTAAAGTGAAACTTTTCAGAAGCAGAAATAAACTGGCAACTTTATTACAGGCACAAACAGCCATTAAAAACATCAACCATTATGCAACAGAATAATGAACGACCTATAGAAGATCTGGTAGAGAAAATGATGCAGGAAATAACTGTAGAAAAAACCTCTGTTGATTTTACAGCCAATCTCATGCAGCGTGTGCGATCTTTACCCATGGAAAGATCCATTTCCTATCAACCATTGATCTCAAAACTTGGTTGGATGTTGATCTCTTGTTGTGTATTGGCTTTAATAGGTTTTGTAATAGTGAATAAAGATCAAACAAAGAGCGGCTTACTGAATACTGAAGCCATGGATCATTTCTTGCACAATTTCTCACAGGATCTAAACGGGATACATTTCTCCGGCATCAGTATCTATGCGGTGCTGTTGAGTACAATAATGCTGTTAGTACAAATAAGTATATTGGTCCATCAATATCAAAAACGCTTGGGAGTTTGAGCCCTTAATCTGATGTTTGGATTTATGTCATCTCTCCTACCTCTGGAGAAAGTTCGTTTCCAATTATTAACGAAATGATTATCATGTTGAGGTTCTCGAAGAA
>CAIKTE010000127.1 GCA_903830285.1 uncultured Chitinophagaceae bacterium
CTTGCAGGCGAAAAGTTGTAGATCAAAAATGCCAGCAAACTTGCAGCAAATGTAAATCCCATCAAAGCAAAGAACATATCATCATTGAAAAAGAAAAACAGGCTGAATACAGATGTTGTAATGATGCCGATACTGGTTGCCAATGCGTCTATACCATCGATCAAATTAAAGGCATTCATAATTACCAGGATGGTGAGTCCGGTTAAAAAGTAACTGAAAGTAGGGTGTATGACTCCCACTCCCATAAAGCCATGCATGGTAACGATCAGTAAATTGGCTTTAAACATCAAGATAACGGCAACAACTAACTGACCAATGAATTTTTTCATGGGTGAGATCACTAAAACATCATCTTTCATCCCTACAAAAAAGGTGATCAGGAATGCAGCAATATAATATTGAAAACCTTGGGAAACAGCATTGATCTCTGCCATGAGCAGAAGGGCTACCAGAAAACCTGCAAATATGCCAAAACCACCCAGGGAAGGAATAGGGGTAAGATGAATTTTTCTTGCATCCGGATGATCGAATAACTTCTTGCTGTTAGCCACCATAATAATGATGGGTATGGCATAAAAAGTCAAAATAAAAGATATGATCGCACTGATAATTATATTCTCCATACAATAAGAATTAATCTTAAATGTTGTTTAGAAACAAAAAGTATTTGTACAGAGGAATAGGGGATGGGCAAATTAGTAATTATTTTCCAATTTTTGTATTAAAACTACCTATTTACAAAAACTTAATTCTAAGGCCGCAACTAATTTAAGAAGCTTTTCCACGTAACTTCGCTGCCTCAAAAGAAAAAATATAATGGCTGATACAACAGAACTTAAAAAGATCGCTTCTCAGATCAGACGGGATATAGTAAGAATGGTGCATGGTGTTCAAAGTGGGCATCCCGGCGGTTCATTAGGCTGTGCCGATTTTTTAACGGCACTCTATTTTAAAACTTTAGTACATAACCCTCAATTTAATATGGATGGAAAGGGTGAAGACCTTTTCTTTCTTTCCAATGGTCATGTTTCGCCTTTATTTTACTCAACACTGGCAAGGGCAGGATATTTTGACGTAAAAGAACTGGCCACTTTCCGTAAGATCAATACAAGATTACAGGGACATCCTACCACACACGAACATCTTCCGGGTGTAAGAGTGGCAAGCGGTTCATTGGGACAGGGAATAAGTGTTGCCATTGGTGCGGCATTAAGTAAAAAATTAAATGGAGATAAGAATCTGGTCTTCGCCTTATGCGGAGACGGTGAATTGGATGAAGGTCAGAACTGGGAAGCCATCATGTTTGCCCCACATCATAAAGTAGATAATTTAATTCTAACTGTGGATTATAACGGACAGCAGATAGATGGTTCTACAAAGAATGTATTGAATACATTCAGCCTAAAAGCAAAATTTGAAGCATTTAACTGGACAGTGATCGAAATGGATGGTAATGATATGGATGATACTGTTGCCGGTTTGGATAAAGCAAAATCTTTAACAGGAAACGGTAAGCCTATTTGTATCATGATGACCACCATCATGGGTAAAGGAGTTGACTTTATGGAAGGAAGTCATGAATGGCATGGTATTGCTCCCAATGATGCACAACTCGCAAAAGCTTTGGAACAATTGCCTGAAACTTTAGGGGATTATTGATTTTTTTAGCTGCGAGTTCTTAGCTGATAGCTAATGGCTAATAGCTAATAGCTTTCCAGTGACTACGACTTCAACGAGAATTCCTGCATACTTGCTTTTCGGGATGGAATCCATGCGGCCAGTAAGGCAATGAAGAAGATAGTTGCCACTACTAAAATAAAGTCCGTCGCCAGCATTTTTACGGGATAATAATCGATGATAAAAGTCCCGCCTCCTAATTTTATTAATTTGAACTTCATCTGTATTAAACAAATTGCAGCGGCCAAAATAATTCCCGCAGTTCCACCAATTCCTGCCAACACAAAGCCTTCACTTAAGAATATCTTTTGAATCAAGCTATTGTTTGCACCCATTGCTTTTAACACTGCAATATCTTTTTGTTTTTCGAGAACCAACATGGTCAGTGCACCGATCATGTTAAAAGCAGCAACGATCAATATCAATGAAAGGATAGTATAGATCACCCATTTCTCTACCTGCATCACGGTAAATAAACTTTGATTCTGTTCATAGCGTGTTTGCACCAGAAATTTATCGCCCAGTAATTTTTGCAGGTCAGCTTTTACACTGTTTGGATCGTTGGCATTCACTTTTAATTCAACGGAAGAATATTCATCCGCCTTCAGATCAAGCATGTATTTTAAAAAAGAAAGATTGCTGAAAATATATTTATTATCAAAATCCTGCTGCACCAAAAAAGTTCCGGAAGGAAATACATTATAAGAATTCATCGCTTCCAGCGAATTGAAATTAGTGGCTTTTCTATTGGGCAGGTACAAAATAACGGGATACACCGACTTCTCAACATCAATGCCAGTGGCGTTTTCAATACCCGCGCCTATAACGATCCTGGGCTTACCGGCAGTTCCAATATCAAATTTTCCATTGACAATATGTGGTTTGATATTGTTGGTTGCGGTAAAATTGTCGTCCACTCCTTTTATAAAAACAATGGCCTGATAATCGCCATTTACTAACACGGCTTTTTCTTCAGCCACTAAGCTGATCTGTGCAACGCCGCTGGTTTTTTTGATCTGATCAATTTGCGACTGCGTTAATTGCAAGACTTTTCCCGTAACAGGGGCAATGCGTATATCGGCGTAAAAATCAGTGTACAATCCTCTCACCAACCCTTCAAAACCGTTAAAGACACTCAACACAATGATCAATGCAGTGGTACCTACAGCAATGGCAACAACACTGATCCATGCAATGATATTGATGGCATTGGTAGATTTTTTCGATTTAAAATATCGCCATGCAAATAGGAAATTCAAGGTTCAAAAAGTTTAAAGTTTCAAGTTATAATGTTCACTTGAATAGTATTGTTCTTACTCCCCTTTAGGGGCTTGGGGGTTATTGATCTGTTTAAACAATTCTTCCATTTTAAATACATGGTCCAATGTATCGTCTAAATAAAACTGCAGAACAGGGATACGACGTAACTGATGCTTTACTTTTTCTGACAGATGTTTCTTGACCTCCCAGGCTTTATCTTCGATCTGCTTCATGGCCAATTCGGGCTGTTCTATCTGAAATAAGCTCACATAGATCCTTGCTTCCAGCAAATCAGGCGTCACTTTTACAGAAGAGATCGATACCATGCCGTTATGCATCATATTCAAACCCAGTCTTCTGAAAATATCATTCAATTCTTCCTGCAATACGGCGGCAACTTGTTTTTGACGTTTTCCTTCTTCCATAACCTTTACCTTTGGTGGCTGTAAATTTAGCATGATTACCGGTAGCAGCATAGATTTTGTTGCAGTTACCGATCAATTAACAAAAATGAAAAAATACGCAAGGCTTTTTAAATACTTAAGTTCTCATAGCTCAGGCATTGTCTTATACTTTGTGTTTTCGGTATTGTCTATTGCTTTTTCCCTGATCTCATTTTCGGGATTACCTGTTTTCCTGACCATCATTTTTGCAAAGGAAAAAATGGTCTTGGTAAAACCCAACAGTGTTTTTGATGTATTGAAATATATCAACTACGAATTGGGTATGTTTATCCAGGCAAACGGTAAGGAAGGTCCGGTGCTTGCATTAGGGATCATTTGTTTATTGATACTGATCTCCGTATTCCTAAAAAACTTTTTCTTCTATCTCAGCTTTTATGTGCTGGCCCCCATCAAAATGAGCGTGGTCACAAAACTGAGAGCCGAACTCTATAATAAATTGTTGCAGCTGCCCATTGGTTATTTTACCGATCAACGCAAAGGTGATGTGATGAGCAGGATGACCAATGATATTGCTGAAATTGAAACATCGGTAGTAGGTACATTGGAAGGTTTGATCAAAGACCCCATCAACGTGATCGTTATTCTGATCGCATTGATATTTATCAGTCCCATTTTATCTTTATTCTTATTTATTTTTCTACCCCTGACTGCCTTTGTGATCGGCAGGATCAGCCGCAGTCTGAAAAAACAATCCAATGTTTCTGCCGTTTATCTCGGAGAATTACTGTCTACGCTGGAAGAAACTTTGTCAGGTTTAAGAGTGATCAAAGCGTTCAATGCAGAATCTATATTACGCGGTAAATTCCTCAAGACCAATGAAGATCTGTTTCAGGTAAGAAGAAAGATGCAATTGCGCAGAGACCTTGCATCACCCTTAAGCGAATTTATGGGCGTGTTGGTATTGATCGCTATTCTTTGGTTTGGCGGGAAATTGGTTTTGTCGAGTTCTGTGGGATTGGATGCTGCAGGCTTTACCATGTATATTATCTTATTCAGTCAGATCATTAATCCGGCCAAATCATTATCAACTTCATTTTATAATATGCAGAAAGGATCTGCAGCCATTACCCGAATTGAAGAGATCTTACAAGCTCCTGTAAAAGTGGATGAGAATGAGAACGGCAAGAAGATCAGTTCATTCAATCACGCAATCGAATTTAAGAATGTGAGTTTTTTATATGAGGATAAAATGATCCTGAAGAATATCAATCTCACCATTGGTAAAGGGAAGACCATCGCACTGGTGGGCAGCAGCGGTGCAGGTAAGAGTACGCTGGCTGACCTGATCCCCAGGTTTCATGATGTAAGCAGTGGCGAATTACTGATCGATGGCATTAATATCAAAGAATATTCATTACACAGCATCAGATCATTAATGGGTATTGTAACACAGGAGCCCATTTTGTTCAATGATACGATCGCCAATAATATTTCATTGGGAATGTCGCATGCCAGTCCTGAACAGATCCGTGATGCTGCTAAGATCGCCAATGCCGATAATTATATCATGAGTAAAGAAGAAGGCTATGCTACCAATATCGGCGACAGGGGTAGTAAACTGAGCGGAGGCGAAAGACAACGTTTAACTATTGCAAGAGCGGTATTAAAAAACCCGCCGATATTAATATTGGATGAAGCCACTTCCTCATTGGATACAGAAAGTGAACGTTTGGTACAGGATGCCATTAATAATATGATGCAGAACCGAACCAGTATCGTGATCGCGCATCGCTTATCTACCATTCGCCATGCAGATGAGATCATTGTGTTACAGCACGGCGAGATCATCGAACGCGGGCATCATGATTCATTGATGGAAAAAGATGGTATGTATAAACGATTGGTGGATATGCAGGAACTGAAATAAACATTTCATCAATCCATCACACTCGGCAATTTCTCTACTTTGTTTTTCTTACTCTTATCAACGGTAAACAGGAAAGTGCTTTGTATAAAATTCTTTCCACTTCCATTGGTCGTTGTATTGTAATCGAACTGACGGATAAAGCCCAGTTGAAATGCAAATAATGGGTCGAACTGATAGCCCATTCCTGCAAAGAATCTGTTACGTAGAAAATAAGGTGCCAGATTACTGAAAAACACTTCATCAAATGCCGTAGCAAATAAAGTGTTGGAGGTGAATGTGGAGTGATTGATGGGAATGATGGGATTGATCCGATACCTAAACCTGTTTTGATAATCACCATTCACCCAACGTTGTTCTATACGGTAGCGGTGTTCGATCTTTAATCTTCCGATATTATTGTTCAGGATCAGTTGCTCCCAGATCCTGAACTCTTTTGTGTTGGCAGGGGCTTTATAATTGCCGGGATAATCATAGGTCGTATAATCTCCCATGCCAATAAAAACAGAATGTTTATGTGCAAAATTCAAACCTGCACCGCCCTTCAATTCGTGATAATAAAAATCAGTGGATAGTTTTTGTGAACGGGTTTGTACTTCTCCATACAGGAAATATTTATCGTTGGGCTTCACAAAAAGATTCACAATATCCCAGCTTCCCAGTTCATTGTTTTGTGCATAGGCTCCTGCAGACTGTAATAAAATAACCAGTATTAAAAGCAGTTTTATTTTTTTCGATTCCATTCCATTCATTGATTAAAACAAAAAAAAAGAGTCGATGCAGAAACATCAACTCTTTATATAAAAAAGGTAGATCATTATTCGTTAATGGCAGCCGATGGTTTTACCAAACCTAACTTAGCTTCCAGGCTTAAGGTAGCATGCGGCACTGCACGTAAACGTGCTTTGTCGATCAGTTTTCCGGTAACACGGCAAATACCATAGGTCTTGTTTTCGATACGCATGATCGCTTTTTCCAGGTGATCGATGTATTGGATCTGGCGACTGGCCATCTGGCTTAATTGTTCGCGTTCCATGCTCATTCCTCCATCTTCCATGGTAATATAGCGGTTATCGCTTTCATCTCCGCCCATTTCGTCTTTGCGGGTGATCAAACCTTGCAGGTAAGCCAGCTCTTTTTTAGCGGCTTCCATTTTTTTGTTGATCAGGTCTCTGAATTCAGTTAATTCAGAATCACTGTACCTTACAATGGGTTCGTTCGATCTTTGATTGTCCGTTCTTTTTTCTAAGGGAGTGTATTGCGGTCTATACGCAACACTTGTTTTAACACTGGTCTTAGGTACTTTCACTTCTTTCAATGGTTCCTGTTGTTTTTTTATAGGTTTAACCGGTGGAGCAGGTTTTGCCTTCACTTCCACTTTGGGTTTAGATACTGGTTTTGCAGCAGGCACATGTTTTACAGGATGAACCACCTTTTTAGGGGCTGGAACATGTTTTGCAACGGCTTTTTTAACAGGTTCTGGCTTTACAGCTTTTTTTGCAGGAACTGCCTTCTTAGCAATTGGCTTTACTGGCTTTTTAGGAGCCGGTTTTGCCGCTTTTTTTGCAGGAACTGCTTTTTTTGCTGCAGGTTTTGCAACAGGTTTCACAGCCTTTTTAGGAGCAGGTTTTGTTGCTTTTTTTGCTGCTGTAACCTTTTTAGCAGGTTTTGCAACAGCTTTAACAGCCTTTTTAGGTGCAGGTTTCTTTGTAGCCATACAGTTTTATCCTTTTTTTGTTATGGTAACTTTCAGCAAAATTTCGTTTACTTCTATGTCGGTACCCCCTGTTAATTGAGGCACCCAAGCAATATCGTCTGCTAAAATTTCGCCGCAAATATAGATTTTATTATCATTAATAGAAGAATACAGATTTTTGTTCTCCACAACTGTTACTTCAATCCTGTCAGTCAGGTCAAATCCGCTCTCTTTTCTAATGCTTTGGATACGATTCACGAATTCGCGGGCATCTCCTTCTTTTTGAAGGATCTCACTGATCACAATATCCAGGGCCACCGTTAAATTACCCTTAGTAGCCACTTCAAAGCCCGGGATCTCCTGAACGGTCACTTCAATATCCTCCGGATGAATGATGATGGGGTCCTCATTGTCAAAAACATAATCCACCCCGTTCAAAGTGTACATTCCCTCCAGTACAGTGCCGATGGCTTCATCATCCATTTTAGCGATCATATCTGCCGCCCATTTCATTTGTGCACCCAAACGCTTACCCAGGGTCTTAAAATTAGCCTTGGCTTTTCGTTTGATGATATCATTATTGGCATTCAGGATCACCACTTCTTTTACGTTCACCTCATTTTTGATGACTGCTTCCACCGCAGAGATCTGTGCATGCATCCTGTCGTCAAGGGCAGGAATGAATACCTTTTGTAAAGGCTGGCGAACTTTGATATTTACTTTCTTGCGGAGTGATAAGATCAATGAACAGATCTCCTGCGCCAATTGCATTCTTTGTTCCAGATCGGCATCGATCGCTTCCAAATTCGCTGTAGGGAAATCTGTATGGTGAATGCTGGAAACAGAAAATCTTCCTGTTAGGGCATTCAGGTTTTGAAATACCGCATCGCTGAAGAATGGTGAAATAGGGGCCATCAATCTGGTGATGGTCTCCAGACATTCGTATAAGGTTTGATAAGCTGAGATCTTATCTGCTTCATATTCGCCTTTCCAGAATCTTCTTCTGCACAAACGCACATACCAGTTGCTCAGATGCTCATCCACAAATTCTTCAATGGCACGTCCCGCAAGTGTTGGTTCATAATCATCTAATGATTCTGTAACCGTTTTGATCAAAGTATTCAGTGATGACAGGATCCATCTGTCAATTTCAGGACGATCTTTTAAAGGAATGTAATTCTCTTTAAATGCAAAGCCATCAACGTTTGCATACAATGCAAAGAATTGATAGGTATTGTATAATGTGCCAAAAAATTTTCTTTGCACTTCCTGTATACCTGCCAGATCGAATTTTAAATTATCCCATGGTGATGCATTCGTGATCAGGTACCAGCGTGTTGCATCAGCACCATATTTCTCAATGGTTTCAAATGGATTTACCACATTACCCAAACGTTTGCTCATCTTATTGCCATTCTTATCCAGCACCAAACCGTTTGATACAACTGTTTTATAAGCATGGCCATCCACTTTTGCAGTTGATAAACCGGCTTTCGTTAATTCATCCTCAACACTTTCTTTTATTAAACTACCGATGGCATGTAAAGTATAAAACCATCCGCGTGTTTGATCTACTCCTTCGCAGATAAAATCTGCCGGATAACTGTTGGCAAAAATTTCTTTGTTCTCAAAAGGGAAATGCCATTGTGCATAAGGCATGGCGCCGCTGTCGAACCAAACATCGATCAGGTCGGCAACACGTTTCATGGGTTTGCCGCTGGCACTCACTAAAATGATCTCATCAACAAATGGTTTATGCAGATCGAGATTGACAGTTGACAATTGACTGTTGACAGTACCACCTAAAATCTTTTTAGCTTCCTCTGCTTTCTCAATTAATTCTTTGATAGAACCAATACAAATTTCTTCATTGCCATCTTCGGTACGCCAAACAGGAAGTGGTGTTCCCCAATAACGGCTTCTGCTCAAATTCCAGTCCACCATATTTTCGAGCCAGTTACCAAAACGTCCTTCACCTGTTGATTTGGGTTTCCAGTTAATGGTCTTGTTCAATTCCACCATCCTGTCTTTTAAAGCAGTGGTCTTGATGAACCATGCATCCAACGGATAATACAAAATGGGTTTATCGGTCCTCCAGCAATGCGGATAACTGTGTTCGTATTTTTCTACTTTAAAAGCACGATTTTCTTTTTTCAGTTTTACGCAGATGTCAACATTCACATCCACATAATCTTTTTCATCAGTATAATTTTTTACATAACGATTGCTGAATTCTCCCAGACCATCCAGGAATTTTCCCTGACGATCCACCATCGTTAAAATACCGATATTATTTTTCTTGCCAACTCTGTAATCGTCTGCACCAAAAGCAGGAGCGGTATGAACGATACCTGTACCATCTTCGGTGGTAACAAAATCTCCCAGAATAATTCTGAAAGGATCGCCACCTGCAACTTCCGCACTATTCGCTTCGTATGGCATCAGCTGTTCGTATCTGCAATTTTCTAATTGCGTTCCTTTGAATTCAGCAATGATCTTCCATGGAAGAATTTTTGCTTTTTCATTGTACGCATCAAAATCAGCATCATTTCCTTCTTCTTTGAAATACTTACTCAGCAAGGCTTTTGCTAAAACAATAGATACAGGAAGATGAGTATAAGGATTAAATGTCTTTACTAAAACATAATCAATATTGGGCCCAACGGTCAAGCCTAAGTTGGATGGCAATGTCCAGGGTGTTGTTGTCCATGCTACAAAGAAAACTTCCGCACCATGCACTGCATCATGCAAAAATTTATTCTTTTCATCCTGCACCGCCCGGAACATCGCAACAGCACTGGTATCTTTTACATCTTTATACGTGCCGGGCTGATTTAATTCATGCGAACTTAATCCTGTTCCAGCTGCTGGTGAATAAGGTTGAATGCTAACACTTTCATACAAGAGATCTTTATTGTACAATTGTTTCAGGATCCACCATAAACTTTCAATATAATTATTTTCAAAAGTGATATAGGGATCATTCAGATCTACCCAATAACCCATCTTCTTAGTCAGATCATCCCATTTGTCTTTATAGCGCAATACCGCTTCACGGCATTTTTTATTGTATTCTTCAACCGAAATTTTTTTGCCGATATCTTCTTTGGTGATGCCTAATTCTTTTTCAACACCCAATTCAACAGGTAGTCCATGCGTATCCCAACCACCCTTGCGTTTTACCTGAAATCCCTGCATTGTCTTGTAACGGCAAACCATATCTTTCAATGTTCTGGAGATCACATGGTGAATGCCGGGCATGCCATTGGCGCTGGGCGGGCCTTCATAGAACACAAAAGGTTTTGCGCCTTCACGTATGGAAATACTTTCTTCAAAAGCATTGCTGTCTTCCCACTTTTGCAAAATCTCTTTTTCAATTGCGGGTAAATTCAGTCCTGAAAATTCTTTGTATTTAGCACTCATAAAACTCCTGTCCTGCTTGTTTTTAAAGGCTGCAAAGGTAATAAAATA
>CAIKTE010000128.1 GCA_903830285.1 uncultured Chitinophagaceae bacterium
CATCCCATACACGTGGCAGGATCATTTTTTCTTCAGGTGCATATACATAATGCCCGTCTCTTCCTATCTCAACATATTTATCTTTTCCTTTCTGATATTTAGCAGCTCCTAATTTATAATCTGAAGGCTCAGAATTGAATTTCTGTCCGTATAATAAAGGGAAATCACCATATTGATCACGCCCTAAATAACCTACCAAACTCATCGGATTATCTACATTATACATATCTACTGCAGGATCAGCATTACTGCGTATCATAGTAGTAAGGTATGTGCTGTATCCGATCAATGTAAAAGCAAAACACCAGATAAACAAACGGATATAATGCCATGATCTTTTTTCAGCAAATCGAAGACCCAACCAAATTAAAACGGCTAATAAAACAAAGAATGTTGTAAATCCGCTAAAGAAAGGCAGACCAAGATCATTTACAAAAGTCCTGTCGAACGCTCCTGCAAAACCAATACTGTATTGAATAACTCCAATTTGTACAATTCCCAATAATACACCGCCGATGATAAAAAAGATGTAGGCACCGCCATAGTACTCTTTCTTCTCTTTATTGAATCTTTCAATGAGATACAATAAACCTATCGCAGCTGCAGCACCAACGATCATTAAACCACCGACAGTCCCATCTGTAGAAAGTCCGCGTTCTTCATTTGCCTCACCACTGGCAGCGATCATTGCAAGAATGAATGCCAATACACCTCCGATACTTGTTAAGATCAAAAACCATTTACGGATCAGTTTATAATTGAAAGTCTCTCTCTTTCTGAAATAATAAACCATCACGATGGCAGGAATATTCAATAAACACAATAAGTGCACACCAATTGATAATCCAATCAAAAAGAAGATGAATACTAACCATTTATCAGCTGCCGGATTTTTTGCTTCAGCTTCATGATCCCATTTTAAAATTGACCAAAATACAATAGCACTGAAAAAAGAACTTGCTGCATATACTTCACCCTCAACAGCACTGTACCAGAATGAATCGCTGAATGTATAAGCCAAGGCACCAACAACACCTGCACCCATGATACTCCATGCCTGTGCAGAACTCATGATATCATTCACTCCCAGTTTGGCAATTCTGCGTGCAAAGTGAGTGATCGTCCAGAATAAAAAGAGAATGGTAAAACCGCTTAGTAAAGCACTCATGATATTCACGGCTTTTGCTGCAGTCATAGGATTATCTCCAAACAGGATGATAAATACCCTTCCCATCAAAATAAATAAGGGTGCTCCGGGCGGATGTGGGATCTGTACTTTATAACAGCTACTTACAAATTCACCGCAATCCCAGAAACTGCCACCTGCTTCCGCAGTTAAAATATACACTGTGCAAGCAATTAAACCTATGGCCCATCCAACCAGGTTATTCGTCTTTTTAAAGTTCATTTGTCTTGATTTTTAAGAGTGTAGCAAACATACCTTAATAATGGGAAATACGAAAATGCAGATTGGTCACAATCATGCATATTCTTGCTATAATTAAACTTCGATTATATTTTTAACATTTTGTAGCATGCTAATGATCACCTGGACAATGACAATCCCATTCATTAGCCAGATCGATACATGTTACAACAGTCATTTCAGCACCACAGGGCGCGAAAATAATTCTCAAATGCTGATCCTTTACATAGCCTTCTACGGCATATTTTTGGTGACAAGCGTCAGTATTCAATTCGCTTTTACGATAATTGATCGTTCCATTTTGGAGAATATCTTTTACTTCCGTTTCATCGATATGCCTGCAATCCATTCTGCATCTTGCATGTTTGGAATAATGAAAATGCGCCTGATTTCTATTCAACCCATCAACTTGTTGACCAGGAGCATCGCTGTTTACAAGATTTGCATCAGCTTTCTTTGATGATGGCTGTGTGCAGGATAATTGAATGAGCATTAACCACCCAAACAATAAGATCAATAGCCGTTTCATTTTCATAGATACAAAAATAACTATCCTGCAACAACTTGTTCCTTGTGTCTTGTCCCTTGTTCCTTGTACCTTGTCCCTTGCATCTTGTCCCTTATCCTCTTATCTTTGCCGCCCTTATGCAGCAACGTTCCGTAGCATTTCATACTTTAGGATGCAAGCTCAATTTTTCTGAGACATCAACTCTATCGCGCATGTTAGAGTTGGAAGGCTTTATCAAAAAAGACTTTGAGGAGGTTGCAGATGTATACGTGATCAATACCTGTTCTGTTACCGATAATGCAGATAAGGAATGCCGTTATCTGGTAAGGCGTATTCAACGAAAAGCGCCTGAAAGTTTTGTAGTGATCACCGGCTGCTATGCACAATTGAAACCCAAAGAAATATCCGAGATCCCGGGTGTTGATCTGGTACTGGGTGCTGCAGAAAAATTCAATCTGGCCAAACATATTTCCGAACTGGCAAAAGGTGATTCTGCTAAGATCTGCAGTTGCGATATAGATGAAGTGAGCGGATTTACTGCTTCTTTTTCAATGAACGACAGAACAAGGACCTTCTTAAAAGTGCAGGATGGCTGCGATTATAATTGTTCTTTCTGTACCATTCCCATGGCTAGAGGTAAAAGCAGAAGCGATAATATTGAAAATGTGGTAGCCAATGCCAATGCAATTACAGCAAGCGGGGTGAAGGAAATTGTACTTACAGGTGTTAATCTGGGCGATTTTGGAAAAGGTCCTGATGGCAATAAAACCTCCGAAGAAAGTTTCTTTGAACTGATTCAGGAATTGGAACATGTGGAAGGTATTGAACGTTATCGCATCTCTTCCATTGAGCCGAATTTATTGACGGATGAGATCATTGAATTTGTTGCACAGAGTAAGAAATTCATGCCGCATTTTCATATTCCCTTGCAAAGCGGAAGTAATAAGATGCTGGGACTGATGCGCAGAAGATACAAACGTGAATTATATGCCGATAAAGTGGAAAAGATAAAAAAACTGATGCCGCATTGTGCTATTGGTGTGGATGTGATCGTTGGATTTCCGGGAGAAACTGATGAAGATTTTAAAGAAACATTTGATTTCCTGCATGCACTCGATGTGTCATATCTGCATGTATTTACTTATTCCGAAAGAGACAATACTTTAGCTGTTGAAATGAAAGAGGTCGTGCCGATGCAAATTCGCAATGAGCGCAATAAATCTTTACGCAATCTTTCTTATATGAAGATGCAATACTTTACTCAGCAACACAGCGGACAAACACGCAAAGTTTTGTTTGAAATATTTGAAAAGAATGGTATGATGGAAGGTTATACCGATAACTATCTGCGCATTCAAACATCCTATAGAAAAGAATGGGCGAATGAAGTAGTGGAATGGGTTGTCTGAACAATAATTTTGAATAACCGGATTCATTATAACTGTTTAAAAATCCATTCAATCCTCCCAAATCCCGGTTCAGACCAATTCGATCACCATTGCGCTGGCACCACCTCCTCCATTACAAATGCCCGCTGCACCTATCTTTCCGCCGTTTTGTTTTAATACATTGATCAACGTAACTATAATTCTTGCTCCACTGCATCCTAACGGATGGCCTATCGAAACAGCACCTCCATGCACATTTACTTTGGCTGGATCTAAATGCATTTTTTGCGTATTCGCTATACCCACAACAGAGAATGCTTCATTCAATTCCACAAAATCAATATCGGTCATTTTCAGTCCTGCTTTTGCAATAGCTTTCGGCACAGCTAAAGAAGGTGTTGTTGTAAACCATTCAGGTGATTGTTCTGCATCCGCATAACTTTTAATGATAGCGATCGGTTGTATACCCAATGCATCTGCTTTTTCTTTGCTCATCAATACCAATGCAGCAGCGCCATCATTCATCGTACTGGCATTAGCTGCAGTAACAGTTCCGTCTTTGATGAATGCAGGTTTTAATTCGGGTATCTTATCAAACTTTACAGAAAAAGGTTCTTCATCTTTGGCAAAAATTATTGTTCCTTTTTTGGAAACGAGTTCAACAGGCACTATCTCATCATTGAATTTGCCGGCATTCCATGCAGCCTGACTTCTTTGATAACTTTCGATCGCAAATGCATCCTGATCTTCTCTTGTTATCTTGCATTCCTTAGCACATAATTCAGCAAAATTTCCCATTGCAGAATTCTGATAAACATCAGTCAATCCATCTCTTGATAAACCATCGATCAATTTTGTATCACCGTATTTATTTCCCCAACGCATATTGGTTACATAGAATGGAACATTGCTCATACTTTCCATACCACCTGCCACCACAATATCCGCATCGCCCAATAAAATATCCTGCGCTGCCTGAGCAATGGCCTTCATTCCACTGGCACAAACTTTATTTACGGTTGTACAAATTACCTGATCGGGTAAACCGGCAAATTTTGCAGCCTGTCGGGCAGGTGCTTGTCCCACATTGGCCTGTATCACATTGCCCATATAAACTTCTTCGATCAGTTCGGGTTTTAATCCTGCTCTTTCTACCGCAGCTTTAATAGCAATGGCGCCCAATTGAGTTGCAGAAAGATCTTTCAAACTACCGCCAAAACTACCAATGGCCGTACGTACGGCCGAAACAATGTAAACTGTTCTGTTATTCATATCGCATGGTTATGTAACAAAGATAATTGTTAGAACTAACATCTGTTAGTACAAATAATTCTGCTAATACAATAAAAGCAAGGGATAAAATTAATAGGCAGGAAGGGAACTCAACTTTTAATGAGCCGCTCTAAAAGAATCCTTTAAACACTTGCACATCCTGTTCAATACTGAACAATACAATAACACTGTTGTTTTGAGGAAAACAAATTCGGTTGGTCGGGATGACCAACACGCTATAGAAAAGAATTCAAAAATCTATGATTCTTTATTCACTACAACGGAAAGCTTAGTGAATTCTCCACCGCTATAAATCTTAGCGAGATTAACATTCTTAGATTTATTCCATTCCTCAATTAAAGAAACCGGAACAATACGCCAGAAGTTTTTAGATTTCAAATCAGAATAATCTTTATCCTGAATGATAATACCATTAATGGAGTTTCTTTTCTTAAAATCTACTTTAACAGATTTAGTTGGAGGGATAACATTACTCTCAACAAATTTCGATATTAACTCAATTGTCATGCCCAAATGTACGATTTTTGCCTCTAAACGGCTGATTTATTTTTGTTAATAGTTTTTTTCGGCTCACATTTATGAATACAATATTTTGCAACCTGAATGAATAAACGTTTGAGATTTTTTCTTTTAATAAGTGTATTCTCCTGGTACTTACCCGCTTTTTCACAGAATATTGACGGGCACTGGTTCGGCACAGGTAAAGTACAATCATCTGGCAACCACGATGAATATCTCACTGAATTGGTGCTGAGGCAAAACGGTAAAAATATCAGTGGTGAACTGAATTACTATTTTAAGGATGGTTACTTTATCACACCCATTTCAGGGTCTTATAATGCTGAAAACAGACAGCTATTGTTGAAAGATTTTGAATTGATCCATCCTGCTGCAACTACTGCAAGAAATGGTTTTACAACAACAATGAATGGAGAATTTTTAATACGGGTTTCCAGAACTGAATCTGTATTATCCGGTGTTTTTAAAAGCGATGCGGCACATCGCTATACCACACCATTGATCAATTTTGCATTGACACGAACCTATGATACCCTACCCGCTAGAGTTGAAACAACTGCTGACCTCATCATCGATTCTTTAAATCTAAAACCCGGCATTGCCGCCGTATCTGCTCCGGTATATGTGGCTATTAAAAAAGACAGTACCCGTTCAAAATCGATCGCTAGGGAACTTACTGTCAATTCTTCTTTGATCAAATTGGAATTCTACGATAGTGGTGAAATAGACTATGACAGCATCTCAGTTTTTATGAATAATAAAATGATCCTTCCAAAATCCATGCTGAATTATGATGCGCTGAAACTAACCATCCACCTTGATGAAAGTCGTGAATATACAGATATCAGTATGTTCGCCAATAATACCGGATTGGTTCCGCCTAATAGTGCAGTATTGATTTTATACGACGGTAATAAACGCTATGAAATTGAGATGAACAGCGACTTTGAGAAGTCGGCCACTATACGTTTGAGAAAAAATAAAACTAGTAACTGATCAGTTCTGCATTGAGTTTTTTGGCCAATCCTTCCGCTCCCCAACGCATTACAATATTGTGATTATAATTAAATGCCGGTTTCAACAAAAATGAAAAAGTATTCATCCATGCTTTATTGGTCAACACTTTCCAATCATATTGCACAAAAGTGATACCGTCTTTTTCCCCAAAATACCAAGTTCCTTTTCCTTCCAATTCACCAAAAGCATCACCGCTCAGCATCTTGAATTCTTCTTTCTTTTTGAGTTTCATTTTAAATGCCAGCTTATAAGGCAACTGGCTTTTCCACACATATTCTTTCACACTATTGATGCCATCAGCATTCCCATTCGAAATTTCATTCACTGCTACAACAGCTTTCCACCAGTTGGGCCAATGTTCAGAATCATAGATCGCGTTCCAAACCTGTTCAACCGGGGCTTTGATCTGCCAACGTGTAATAAAATTGTATTGAACTGCCATTGATTTATTTTCTACTATCTACGATAAAAAATAGTTTATGGTTGCTGCCTGCAGGATTATTATTTATTCAAACAATTCAGGTTGTGCATTGTCATCCTTTGGTTTTGTCTCCCATTCCATTTCAATGGTCTTACTATAATCCATCAACTTGGCTCCCACAGCTTTCCATCCCATCACTTCCACCATCTTGGCTATTTTGAATTTCGCTTTGCGAACCTGTGAACCACGACCAGTTTGTACACCCAGTATCGGCTCTTCTTCTGTTGTAACAGCTTCTAAAATATTACCTTCTCCTTCTTTGATGAACAGGAATTTATTATTGAGTGTGGTTGTTTCAATCTTGAATCGCTTCACATTGAATTGCTGTTTATCATTATCCTTATAAACTGCAGTGATTACTTTTTCGGCATTGAATTTTTCGATCAGCAATATCTTATCCGCTTCAAATCTTTGTGTTTCTTCAGTATTGGTGAGTTCATAATTACCATCATCATATACAACCA
>CAIKTE010000129.1 GCA_903830285.1 uncultured Chitinophagaceae bacterium
GGAACTGAACAAATTGGAAAGGAGAAAAAAGAAGGTTCTTTTGATCCTGCTGAACTTATTATGGAGCATATTTTGGATGCCCATGAATTTCATTTTATGTCGGTAGGTGAGAGTGAGGTTTCTATTCCTTTACCTGTAATTGTATATTCTAAAGAAAGAGGAGTTGCTGCATTTTCCTATAGCAATTTAAAAAAAGGCGCTATTTATAATGGATATAAAAGTGAAGAAGGCAAAATAGTAGCAGTTGATGCTAGTGGTAAAGTAGAAGAAGGGGTTACATTATACGATTTTAGTTTAACACGTAATGTGGTACAAATGCTTTTGGCATTGGTCTTATTATCTGTTATCATGATTAGCGTTGCAGGAAAATATAAAAAAGGGGGTGCTAGAACTGCTCCTTCTGGTTTTCAAAATGCCATTGAGCCTGTAATTACTTTTGTAAGAGACGACGTAGCCAAACCAAATTTGGGAGCGGCTTATGAAAAGTACATGCCTTATTTATTAACTGTTTTTTTCTTTATTCTGATTAATAATTTAATAGGATTAATTCCAGGAACTGCGAATGTTACCGGAAATATTGCATTTACAGTTGTGTTGGGAGTGATTAGTTTCTTTGTGATTTTATTCAGTACCAATCGTCATTTCTGGGCACATATTTTCAATCCTCCGGTACCTGGATTTGTAAAACCAATTCTGGTACCTGTTGAGTTTTTAGGAATTTTCACAAAACCATTTGCTTTGATTGTCCGTCTTTTTGCCAATATGGTGGCAGGTCATATCATCATTACTTGTTTTGTAATGTTGATCTTTATTTTCGGAGCAATGAGCACAGCAGCAGGATGGGGTTTTGCTCCAGTTTCTATTGCTTTCACAGTATTTATTTATTTCATTGAAATATTGGTAGCGTTTATTCAGGCATTCATCTTTACCAACTTAACAGCAGTGTTTATTGGTCAGTCAAGAGAAGGTGCTCACGAAGAAGCACACCACTAATCTTTTTTTTCATAAACAAAAACAAACAGTATGTCTGCAATTATCAATTTGTTGGATGTTAGTTTAAGCCACTTAGGTGGTGCTATTGGTGCAGGTTTAGCTGCAATCGGTGCTGGTATCGGTATCGGTCAAATCGGTAAAGGTGCTGTAGAAAGCATCGCTCGTCAGCCAGAAGCGTCTAACGACATCCGTGCTAACATGATCCTGACTGCTGCGTTCGTAGAGGGTGTTGCCCTTTTCGCAGTAATCGCAGGTATCTTGGCTGTATTAAAGTAAGCTAAGTAGCACAAACTTTTCACTGCATTCAAAGCAAAGGGCGATGAATGCAGTGATCTTTTAGAAAACAGAATCTAACTATTCAAATAGCGCGTATGCAATTGTTAACACCCGGTTTGGGATTATTGGTTTGGACACTGCTAGCATTCCTAATTGTTTTTTTCATCCTGAAAAAATTTGCTTGGGTACCAATTTTGGCAACCCTAAAAGAAAGGGAAACGGGCATTGCTGATGCAATCGCTTCTGCTGATAAGATCAAAGCAGAAATGGCAGCTTTGAAAAACGAAAATGAAGCTTTGATGGTTCAAGCCCGTGAAGAAAGAGCCGTAATGATCAAGGAAGCAAAAGAAACTTCTAGTAAGATGTTGTCTGATGCAAAAGAGAAAGCTAGAGTTGAATTCGATCGTATTGTTGCTGATGCCCAGTCTGCCATTCAGCAACAAAAAAATGCTGCTTTAACGGAAGTGAAAAATCAAGTTGGATCACTAGTAGTAGAAGTAGCTGAAAAAGTATTACGCAGAGAATTGGCTAATAAAGCTGATCAAGAAGCATATATCAAGGGATTAGCTGAAGTAGTAAAATTGAATTAAAATGCCCAATCCACGTTTAGCAGGCAGATACGCAAAAAGTTTAATTGACCTTTCAATTGAGAAAGGTGAATTAGAAGCTGTATATGCTGATATGAAATACCTGCAAGAACTGTGCAAGCTGAGCAAAGAGTTTGTAACGTTGATGCGTAGTCCGATAGTTCGTAACGATCAGAAGAACGCAATTTTACTTGCATTAACAAAAGGAAAGATCAGCGAATTAACTGCTGCTTTCAATAACTTATTAGTTAGAAAAGGCCGCGAAGGAGATTTGCCAGAGATAGCTGTTGCATTTGTTGAACAGTATAATAGCATGAAAGGAATTCATGTGGTTAAACTGTCTACTGCAACAGAATTAACTGCAGAATTAAAAGCAGCTATTGAATCTAAAATATCCAAAGCCCAAGGATTTCCAACAATTGAATTAGAATCTAGTATAGATGCTAAACTGATTGGTGGCTTTGTTTTGGAGTTTGATAATAAATTAGTGGATGCAAGTATTCTGAATGATTTAAAAGTAATCAAGCAGCAATTCTTACAAAATAGTTTCGTAGAGAAGATTAAATAATAATAGTACAA
>CAIKTE010000130.1 GCA_903830285.1 uncultured Chitinophagaceae bacterium
AAGAGATTATAAGAAACCTGAGCAAAATGAAGAGATTCAACAAAAGGTAAATGCTTTTGCAAAGGATAAGGTTTATGCGATCTCTAAAAGTGCTTCAGCAAAATCTGAACGTTACGATGCTTACGCTGTTGTAAAAGACGAGTTAATTGCAAGCTTAGGCGAAGAAGCTACAGATAAGGATAAGAAATTAGCAAAGAAATATTATGAAGATCTGAAATGGGAAGTAGTTCGTAATATGATGCTGGATGACCGCATCCGTTTGGATGGAAGAAAATTAGATCAGGTTCGTCCATTAGCCATGGAAATAGAACCATTACCGTCTCCACACGGTTCTGCATTATTTACAAGAGGTGAAACACAATCATTGACAACCGTAACATTAGGAACTGCATTAGATCAGTTATTGATCGAAAGTGCAGCAAAATCAGAATATTCAAAATTCATCCTGCATTATAATTTCCCTCCGTTCTCAACCGGTGAAATTAAAATGATGAGAGGACCCGGTCGTCGTGAAGTAGGTCATGGTAATCTCGCCATGCGCAGTTTAAAACAAATGATGCCGGATGATAGTGTGTATGCTTACACAACTAGGATTGTAAGTGATATTTTGGAAAGCAATGGTTCATCATCTATGGCAACAGTTTGTGCCGGTTCATTGGCATTGATGGATGCAGGTGTTCCTTTTCCAAAACACGTAAGTGGTGTAGCAATGGGTTTAATTACCAGAGCTGATGGCAAGTATGCGATCCTGACAGATATATTGGGTGATGAAGATCATCTGGGTGATATGGATTTTAAAGTTACAGGAACACGTGATGGTATTTGCGGTGTGCAGATGGATATTAAAGTGGATGGTTTAAGTATGGAAGTGATGAGAGAAGCTTTATCACAGGCAAGAAAAGGCCGTTTACATATTCTTGATGCGATGTATGAATGTATTGCTGAACCGCGTGCTGAAGTGAAACCGCATACCCCTAGAATGGAAAAACTGATCATTGATAAAGAATTCATTGGTGCAGTGATCGGGCCGGGTGGTAAAGTAATTCAGGAAATTCAACGTGTAACAGGAACAACTGTAAATATTGAAGAGATCGGTAATTATGGAGAAGTAAGTGTGTTCTCTGCTGATAAAGAAGGTCTTGAAAAAGCAATGGCTTGGGTGAGAGGGTTAGTAATGGTTCCCCAAGTTGGTGAAGTGTATGAAGCTACTGTAAAAAGTATCAAAGAATTTGGTGCGTTTGTTGAATTCTTGCCAAAGAAAGAAGGTCTCTTACACATCAGTGAAATCAGTTGGAAACGATTGGAAACAATGGATGGTGTGTTGAAAGAAGGCGATAAGATCAAAGTGAAATTATTAGGTATTGATCAACGTACGGGTAAATTTAAATTAAGCCGCAAAGTATTGATGCCAAGACCCGAAGGTAGGGGTGAAAGAGAAGATGATAGAAACGGTTCTTCTGAATAATAAAATTTAAAATCATAACCCTCGAAAAAATCGGGGGTTTATTTTTACAACATGAATCATATTCAAATCCTAATACCTGCTGTTTCTGAAGATGTGAATGATATATTGATTGCCGAGCTTGCTGCTATTGGTTTTGATGGCTTTGAAGAAACAGAGAATTCGGTTTTTGCATTTATTGAAGAAGCAAATTTCAATGAAGATGAATTGCAATTTTTATTGAAAAGCAGAAACCTTACTTATCAAAAAAAACTGATCGTAAAACAAAACTGGAATCAATTATGGGAATCGAATTTTGATACAGTTATAGTAGATGATTTTGTTGGTATCAGGGCCGATTTTCATGACCCGATCATTGCTGTTGAACATGAGATCCTGATCACTCCCAAAATGAGTTTCGGAACAGGTCATCATGCCACCACTTTTATGATGATGCAATTGATGCGGGGAATAGATTTTACAGGGAAAACAGTATTTGATTTCGGAACCGGTACAGGCATACTGGCTATTCTCGCAGAAAAATTGGGTGCACATAAAATATTAGCTGTAGATAATGATGATTGGTGTATTGAAAATGCAGGCGAAAATATTAGCAAAAATAGCTGTACCTGCGTCGAGATCGCCAAAGCAGATCACACCCAATCCAAAAGCGGATTTGAAATAATACTTGCTAACATTAACAAGCATATCATATTAGAAAACATAAAATCTATAGACCTGGCAATTAACTTACAGGGTGATATCCTTTTAAGCGGTTTATTGCTTGAAGATGAACCAGATATACATACTGCTGTTCAATCATTTGGCTGGAAGCATATCAACACGGTACAAAAAAAAGGATGGATTGCCATTCAGTTCAAAAAGTCCTCTCCTTAAATTCAATGTTAAGAAACTATGAATTACAGTTTGGGTGAGTATATTTGCATTCCTTAACTTCAACTACCTCCCATGAATGAATTTTTGCTCATAGTAGTAGCGTATATGATTGGATCCGTTCCAACAGCAGTTTGGGTCAGTAAAGGTTTTTTCGGAATTGATATCAGAGATTATGGCAGCGGCAATGCCGGTGCTACCAATGTGTATAGAGTATTGGGGAGCAAATGGGGAACATTTGTAATGATCATTGATATGCTGAAAGGCGTATTAGCTACTTCCTTATATTTCTTATTGCCCTATTATCTGACTGATGAGTGGGATAGAACCAACTTTATGATCGGCTTGGGTTTGGCATCTGTACTGGGCCATATCTTCCCTATTTGGGCAGGGTTTAAAGGCGGAAAGGGTGTTGCTACTTTATTTGGTATGGCATTAGCCATTCAGCCAATTGTAGCTGTTTGTTGTATAGGCGTCTTTCTGCTGGTATTGTATTTAACTCGTTTTGTTTCATTGAGTTCTATTCTTGCCGGGGTATCATTTATGGTCTTCATTCTTTTCATTTTTAATGAAAAGGAAACCTTATACAGGATATTTGCCGTGATCGTGGCATTAATGATCGTATTAACACACCAGAAAAACATCTCACGAATCTTAAAAGGCACCGAAAGTAAAGTGCCCATTTTGAAGTATCGGGACCGTCGAAAGCAAAGAAAACGCAGTATTTAATTGAATTTTAGGCCGGCTTCAAATTAGTTTGGTATTTGTTTACCAACTATGCCTACAATTTTTTAACTTTGCCAACCATTCACATCACCTGAAATTCCTTTTAGGCATGTCAAATCAGAATTTGTTAGAGAAATTACAATTGAAAGACGAGAAGAACCTGTTAATTCAGGGCTTGCCTTCATCCATCGAAAAGCAGTTTGTTAAGCTGTCTTATGCCAAAAATGTGACCCCTTTGCTTAAAACCAAAAAAGTTGATTTTGCTTTGGTATTCGCAGTCAATCAAAACCAGCTGAATAATGTATTGAAGGATGTATTTCCTGCTTTACACGGGGAAAGCAAATTATGGGTGGCTTATCCAAAGCAAACCAGTAAAATTGTGAGTGATCTGAATCGTGACTGCAGTTGGGATTTTTTAACCTCCAATGATTACGAAGGGGTAACCCTTGTTGCGTTAGACCATGTATGGAGTGCGATGCGGTTCAAGAAAACAGCAAATATTCCAGCAAGGGCTAAAGCAGGTTCGGAAAAAAAAATTGAAATAAAAGGGATCGATTTTGATAAAAGACTGGTAATGCCTCCTGTTGAATTGGAAATGGTATTTACCAAGCACAAAAAAGTGAAAGAGTTCTTTACTTCACTTTCTTTTTCAAATCAAAAAGAATATGTGATCTGGATAGAAGAGGCAAAGAAGGATGAAACACGTCAACGCAGATTAGAAGCCGCAGTTGAAAAATTAATGGCAGGCAAAAAGAATCCTTCTGAAAAATAGAGGCTTTATTATACCGAAATAGAAAAAGCAAAATGCTTTCGCCGTAAAAAGTGAAAGCATTTTTATTTTATGATCACCGTGCCGAATTTTTTGGTGATGTCAGACTCCATTGATTTAAGATGTTTGTGAATCTGATGTAAGGTCATAAAGTCTTCATATTTCGCATTTTCAATGTCTCGTTGATTTTCTTCGATCAGCTTTCTTATTTTCCTCAGCTTGAAAATACTGATACTCATATCAACATCATAGTGCGAAGTATCTCTGTTCACGATATTCATTCCTTCTAAACGCTCATCCCATTTCTGACTCAGTTCATGTGGGAAAACGGTGATACTTACCACTAAACTTCTCACTGCATCCTCAGGATGATACAAAAATGATTTAGCATCGGGCTGCAAACCCTGATCGTACCAGGTTTTATATTCATTAAATAAACTCTCCAACTGAATATTGTCAAAACGAAATTGTTCCAGCTCCTCAAAAATATATTGGGCCATTGTTTTTTGTTCATCCCAATTACGTAAACCATATTCAAGCAAAACACGCAATACATTTTTTTCGTGTGCTTCATCCTGATTCAGCAATAAAAAATTATCATCTAAAACATCTTCCGGTTGCTGGGATTGTTGCAGATAATAATTGGCATCTTCAAAAGGCAATTTCTTTTCATCTTTAGCGATCTTGTCGCGCTTTAATTTATTGACAAGATTCGTTAATCCACCCTCATCTATTTTTAATAAGGAAGAACATTGCTTGATATAATCCTGCAGTTTGGTAAAATCTTCTGCCTTATTGATCTTACTTAAAGTATCTGCCACCTGGTTTACAACTTCACTTTTTTTGGTAACATCATTGCCTGCATCTTTCAACATCACTTCCAACTGAAAAAGAATGAAATCTTTTTTATTCTTTGCAATGAAATCCTGAAAAGCTGCAGCGCCTACTTTGTTTACATAGCTATCGGGATCTTCTTTGTCCGGGATCAATACCAGCTTCACATTCAGGCCTTCCTCCAATGCCATATCCAATCCCCGTAAAGCTGCTTTAACTCCGGCTGTATCACCATCATAAATAATGGT
>CAIKTE010000131.1 GCA_903830285.1 uncultured Chitinophagaceae bacterium
ATAGGTTCTGTCAGATGCCAATAAATAATCCGGTACACCATACCACGCCTGGTATGTTTTTTCTTTGCCAGAGAAGATATTAAAACGCAGTGATGATTTTTTATTGATGTATGCCGCAGAAAACGCGTAAGATTGCAGACTGCTGGTTGCTCTGTCTATATATCCATCACTGGTGATATTACTAACTCTTGCATCAATTGTGAAATGTCCTCCCAACAAACCGCTCCCGACTTTCACGGTATTCTTCCAGGTGTTGAAAGAACCGAAACTGTTGTTGATCTCAGCATAGGGTTTTTCATTGAATTCGTTGGTTGACAAATTAATGGTGGCACCAAATGCTCCCGTACCATTTGAAGAAGTACCTACACCTCTTTGAATTTGAATGGAATTAACAGAGGAAGAAAAATCAGGCAGATCAACAAAATAAGTGCCCTGACTTTCTGCATCATTATAAGGAATACCATTCAAAGTAACATTGATGCGTGTGGCATCTGTTCCGCGAATATGCATATACGTATATCCAACACCGGTTCCTGCATCGGAACTTACATAGACGGATGGCGTTTGGTTCAAGATAAAAGGAAGGTCCTGCCCTAAATTATTTTTGGCGATCTCTTCCTTGTTCATATTCGTCTTTGCAAAAGGAGCAGCAGCATTGGCACGTAGAGCCTTTACTTCCAATGGCTGTAAAAACAATTGCACAGACTTCATTTGAACATTAACGATCAACCCATTTTGTGTGAGATTGATCTTTTTGATCTGATCGGCATAACCGATCTCACTTACTTTTAATTCATAAATGCCTTTTGACAATCTGGTAAATGCGAAAATTCCATTTTCATCGGCAACAATAGCCCTATTATTAAGGGTTACAGTGGCACTGGCCAATGGAGTTTGAGTTTGCTCATCTGTTACTTTTCCGGTGACAGACAGTTTTTGTGTTTGGGCAATTGTCATTAAGTTGATGAATGCAAATGCCATTGTTCCCAAAAATTTTTTCATTTCTTTCAGAATTACGGTTCAATAATTTTGTGGGAACAGGGAAACGCTAACGGAGATTGTACAAAGGAACTGTACGCCTTCCCTTCGCAGGAATTACCCTGTTCAGGTTCTACGGGTTTGTTCTCAGCCTTCGTTTTAGAAAGCACCCCGAGGAAAATTTCACTGCGAAAATAATAAAGAATTTTATATCAACCTTGTAACTTTATTCAGGTTCGATCGTTTCAACTTAAAATACAAGTCATGAAAAAAATATTTCTATCTCTTTTAATAGTTGCTATTGCCGCAACTTCATTTGCACAAGACACTAAAAGTGTGGTTTATGATGCCAATGCAGAAGTACGAAAAGTTGATGCTTTTAAGGCAGTGGAAGTATCGAGCGCAATTACACTGTATCTCTCTCAAGGGGCAGAAAATGCCGTTGCAATCAGCGTGGAGAACGGGGAAAAGAACAAAGTAAAAACAGAGGTCAGGAACGGCGTTTTGAAGATCTATATGGATAGTGATTTCTGGGGCAAATGGAATTCAAATAATTCGAGAGTAAAGGCCTATGTGACTGTTAAAGAAATTGAAAAAATCGTTGCATCTGGTGCAAGTCAGGTAAGGATCACAGACAAAATAACTGCTTCTGTTTTGAAAGTAGTGGTTAGCGGTGCCAGTAATTTAAAAGGCGATATTAAAGCAGATGATCTGAAATTAGATCTCACAGGAGCAAGCAGTACAAATGCCAGTTTAAGTTCAAACACTTTGAAAGTGGGTATCAGTGGCGCATCAACTGCCAGTTTGAGCGGTTCTGCGAATTCATTGGATATTGATGCAAGTGGTGCCAGCAATTTTAAAGGCTATGATCTGGTTACTAATACCTGCACCGCAGAAGCATCCGGTGCATCAACCATCAAGGTAAATGTAACCAAAGAGTTCAGTAAGATACAGGCCAGCGGTGCCAGTTCTATCCATTACAAAGGTGATGCCACCATTAAGAATTTTGAGTCATCCGGATCATCCTCTATCAAGAAAGATTCCGGAAAATAAAATTAGTTTTGGCTCGAAGAGCTCCGAAGCCTACATTTGCACCCCAAATCGCGAGGTAGAGCAGCGGTAGCTCGTCGGGCTCATAACCCGAAGGTCGGTGGTTCGATCCCATCCCTCGCAACTTAGTCAAAAGCCTCTGATGAGGCTTTTGTTATTTTAGCGATAGTTTAAGTTAAAAATAAAGAGCTGATATTTGCTTTTCAGTCGTAGCATTTAATTATAAAATGAAATCAGGTTTTGTAAACATATTTGGTAAGCCCAATGCGGGTAAAAGCACTTTGCTTAATGCTATTTTGGGTGAGAAACTCGCTATTGTTTCACATAAAGTGCAAACGACAAGGCATCGTATCAAAGGATTTTTGACCAAGCCTGGAGAATATCAGATCATTTTTTCAGATACACCGGGTATCATTGAAACAAAATATAAGCTGCACGAAAAGATGATGGGAGCAGTCAAAAATGCCATGGAAGATTCTGATGTGGCCTTATTGATCGTTGACCTGAATGATGATTTTGAAGACTGCGATGCTATTTTTCAATCACTCAAATTAAAAGTGCCGGCCATAGTCATTCTGAATAAGATCGATAAAGCAGCGAACGGCAGAATTGAACTGGGGGAGGCATTTTTTGCGGATAAGCCATATTGTAAAAAAATAATAAAGGTCTCTGCATTACAGCAGTACCATATTCAAAAGGTGTTGCATACGATCATTGAATTATTACCGCAAGGGGAGGCATTTTATAACGAAGATGATATCAGTGATCTGCCCACTAAGTTTTTCGTGAGTGAACTGATCCGTGAAAAAGTATATGAATTATTTGAAGACGAAATACCTTATCAGGTTGCGGTTATGGTGAATGAGTTCAAAGAAAAGGAAACACTGGTGAAGATCCAGGCAGATATTATAGTGAACCGGGAAACTCAAAAAGCGATCATCATTGGTGAGAAAGGGAAGATGATCAAACAATTGGGAACGCTGGCAAGAAAGGATATAGAAGAATTCATCGGTCAGAAAATATTTCTGGAACTGTTTGTGAAAGTTAGGCCCAAATGGCGCGATAATGACCTGCAGTTAAGGGAATACGGGTATCATTAATTTGGGGTAAATTTACTTGGAAGGGTTTAAATACATGTAAGATTGTGTTGAAAGAGTGGATGCCTTAAAAAATAGCGTAGGCACAAAAAGATTAATTCGATTCATTAAAAAGAGTAACAATATTATGTCAGGTTTTACAGTCGCAATAGTAGGAAGGCCAAATGTGGGCAAGAGCACACTATTCAATCGTTTATTGGAACAACGCAAAGCGATCGTTGATGATATCAGCGGTGTTACAAGAGACAGACAATATGGTGTGGCAGATTGGGCCGGCAAAACATTCAATGTTATTGATACGGGTGGATTTGTTCCTGATACTGAAGATATTTTTGAGAAAGAAATACGCAAACAGGTTAAGATTGCTATTGATGAAGCAGATGCCATCATATTCATGGTGGATGTAGCAGTTGGTATCACGGATCTGGATGATGCTATGGCAGATCTTTTACGCAGAAGTAAGAAACCTGTTTTTTTAGCAGTCAATAAAGTGGACAATGGCGAAAGAGAATTAGATGCGAACGAATTTTACAGTTTAGGTTTTGAAACTATTTATACGTTGAGCAGTATCAGCGGAACTGGTTCAGGAGAATTGTTAGATGCAGTTGTAGCATCCATGAAAGACGATGATGATGCTTTAACGGATGGAATGGACCTTCCGAAATTTGCAATTATCGGTCAGCCAAATGTTGGTAAATCATCACTATTAAATGCACTCATCGGTTCTGAAAGAACCATTGTAAGTGCCATTGCAGGAACTACTAGGGATACTATTCATACACACTATAACCTTTTTCAAAAGGAGTTTGTTTTGATTGATACAGCCGGTATCAGAAAAAAAAGCAAAGAAAAAGATGATCTTGAATTCTATTCGATCATTCGTGCTATAAAAGCAATGGATGAAGCTGATATATGTTTGTTGGTATTAGATGCTGAAAAAGGGATCACAGCTCAGGATGTGAGTATTTTCAGTCTGGCAACCAGAAAAGGAAAAGGGATAGTTGTATTGGTGAATAAATGGGATCTGGTGGAAAAAGATACGAATACTGCCCGCGATTATGAAAAGGCATTAAAACAAAAATTATCTCCTTTTACCGATGTTCCTGTTCTATTCATTTCAGTAAAAGATAAAACAAGGATCTTTAAAGTGATCGAGCTGGCACTGGAAGTCTACGAAAATAAATGTCAAAAAATATCTACATCAAAACTGAATGATGTAATGCTGAAAGCGGTAGAGTCTTATCATGCCCCGGTTGTAAGAGGTCATTCAGTTAAAATCAAGTTCGTTACGCAATTACCAACAGTCGTTCCATCATTTGCATTTTTCACAAATTATCCAGATGATATAAAGCTTCCTTATAGAAATTATCTTGAAAATCAACTCCGTACACATTTTAATTTAAAAGGTGTGCCGATCAGGATATTCTTTAGAAAAAAGTAGGGGAAAAAAGGTTTTGTAAAATTTGCTCAATTCAAACCCGACATTATCTTTGCGCAAAATTTAACAAACCCAAAAACAAGTACAATGAAAAAAGTTATCGCATTATTGGCTATCGCAGGTTTCGTAGCATGTAACGGTGGTGAAACTAAAACTCCGGCTACTGACACAACTAAAGCTGCCGTTGACTCAACTAAAAAAGATTCAGCAGCTCCTGCAGTAGATACTACTAAAAAAGATAGTACTAAGAAAATGTAATTTCTAAGTACTTGGTACTTGATATTATTTCTTGTAAGAAAATAGTCCCCCCGTCTCAGACCGGGGGATTTTTATTTTAGCTAAATGACTCTATCAGCGTTTCAATATCCCTTTGTACAGGATAAAAGGAGATTAATTTCCGGATCACTGTTTCAACCAAAGCATCAGGGCAGCTTGCACCACTTGTGATCAAGACTTTTACCGGATCTTTTTCAGGAAGAAAATGATGAATATGCGATTGTTCCTTGGTAATCCAGTTGCAGGCAATCAATTCATGCTGATTGATGATCCGGTCGGCAGAATCAATAAAATAGGTGGGTAGTTTCTTTTCACATAATTCCACCAGATGAGAAGTATTACTGCTGTTGTAGCCACCGATCACAATAGCCAGGTCAGCTTTTGTTTCCATCATTGCTGAAACCGCTGTTTGATTATCGTTCGTGGCATAACATAGAGTATCTCTGGTATCAGCAAAACGTTCTTCCATATTTTCGTCAGTTAACCGGTACTGCTTTTTGATCACCTGTTTCAGGTAATCTGAGATCTCCTGTGTATCTGTTGCCAATTGAGTGGTTTGATTCACTACACCGATCTTCCCCAGATCTTTTTTAATATCGAATCCTTCCGAATATCTTCCTTTGAATTCAGTATAAAATAATTCCGGTGATTTTTCACCACTGATATATTTCCCCAACTCAATGGTTTCATTCATATCATTCACCACTACTGTTGCAGTGTGTGAAGATGCATGCGAAAATGTTGCTCTGGTTTCTTCATGTTTCGGTTTGCCATGAACAACAATGCTGTAACCTTTTTCAGCGATATGTTCACTTCTGTTCCAAACCTTTTCAACAAAGGGACAAGTGGTATTATATTTTTCTGTATGAATGCCTTTAGCCTGCAGCATCTTTTCAATATCCAAAGTGGTCCCAAAAGCAGGGATCAGAACAATATCATCCTTCGTGATGGTCTCAAATGGAATGATCTGTTTGCCATACGTGTCCTGCAAAAACTGCACTCCCCGGTCCTGAAGATCGGCATTCACCAGCGGATTATGGATCATCTCACTCAATAAGAAAATTCTTTTGCCCGGATTTTCTTCAATGGTGTTGAATGCGATCTCAATGGCATTCTCAACACCATAACAAAAGCCGAAATGACGGGCCAAATAGATTTGAATAAGACCAAAGTCTAATAGCGTTGGACTGAAATCTTTTTTCAGCTTATCGTCAAGCCTGCGCTTTTGTTTTACAGCACTGATAAGCGAACTGCGGTAAATATTGGGAACATTGAATTGCTTCATTAATGTATTGTTGAAATAGGTATGCTTTAATAACAGCTGTAAATGTACAAAGTTCAGCATCAATTATCCCTTCGGGAACGATTCCGTAAATATTTAGGCTGATGAGCTGCAAGCATTTTAATTTTATAACGACTAATGTATTGCAAAATGAAAAATCTAAGATCAAGATTTACAGGATTATTTATTACCTCTCTATTTTTATTTTCTGCGCACAGTTTTTCACAGGAAAAGAATATTGATTATTATATTCAGCATGCACCTTTCAAGATGCCGAATGTTGTTGTTCCTGTATTTGCCGAAAAGAATTATTCCATTCAGGATTATAATGCTGTAAATGATGGTAAAACACTCAATACAGCAGCATTTGCAAAAGCTATAGAAGCTTGTTCAAAAGCAGGCGGCGGCAAAGTGGTCGTTCCTGCCGGAACATGGTTAACAGGTCCGATCGAATTGAAAAGTAATGTTGACCTTCATCTTGAACATGGGGCACTCATTCAGTTCACAAAAGATCATTCACAATATCCCATCATTAAAGCCGGAAGCAAGAGTAATTCATTCACTCCTGCATCACCGATTTACGGATATGATCTGATCAATATTGCTATTACCGGTGACGGTATCATTGATGGAGCGGGCGATAGTTGGCGGCCTGTAAAAAAGGAAAAAACAAATGCAGCGCAATGGAGTGAAATTATAAGAACAGGTGTGGTTAGTAAAGATGGAAAAATATGGTGGCCGAGTTTTGAAGCGATCAGTGGTGAAGATTACATGAGAAAATTAAAAGAAAGAACAAGTACGCCAACTGCTGCTGATTATTTACCTGCAAGAGATTATTTGCGTCCATACATGTTGTATTTGGTGAATTGCAAAAATGTTTTGATCGAAGCTGTTACTTTAAGGAACAGCCCCAAATTTGTTTTTTATCCGAATCGTTGCAGCAACTTAACTATGAATAAGGTAAGTGTATATAATGATTGGTGGGCACAAAATGGTGATGGTATAGATATCAGTGCCTGTAAGAATGTTATAGTGTACAAGTGTAATGTTAATGCCGGAGATGATGGTATTTGTATGAAAAGCAGCGGGTTGAAAGACGTTAGTAATCCTGTGTTAGAAAATATTGTAATTGCAGGCTGTACCGTGTTTCGTGCACATGGTGGTTTTGTGATTGGCAGTAACACTGATGGGGGGATTCAAAATGTTTATGTGAGTGATTGTAATTTCATCGGGACTGATGTGGGCATTCGTGTAAAAAGCAATGCAGGCAGGGGAGGATTGGTAAAGAATGTTTATGTTGATAATATCGTTATGAAAAATATTCTACATGAAGCGATATCATTTAATACCTATTATGAAGATGTACCAGCCGGAAAAGATGCAAAAGATGTGAAGACAACAGTTGCAGATAAGATCCCGGAATTCACAGCTTTTTATATCAGCAATATCAAATGCGAAGGCGCGAAACAAGCAATTTCTATTGTGGGATTGCCACAACAACCTGTTCATCATATTTATTTTGAGAACCTGTATATCAAGGCAGAAAAAGGATTTGATTCTGTTGACGCATCTGATATTGATCTGAAAAAAGTTACGATCATTTCCCCTCAGCCAGTTTATAATACGCATGACTGCAAGAATATTAACATAAAAAACTAGCATGTAGAAGCAATGACCCCCAGAACCCCGAAATAAGAAATCCCGCTATGGCGGGATTCTTTATTTTACAGATTGATCAGAGTAACAATCTTTTCTAAATATTCTTGGTCTGTTTCATCAAAATCATTCAGAATATCACTATCCACATCTAAAACACCAACCACTTCATTATTTTTAAATAGGGGAATAACAATTTCACTTTTAGATAAACTACTGCAGGCAATATGGCCGGGAAATTTTTCAACATCAGGAACGATCAATGTTTTTGCGTCTTGCCAGCTACTGCCGCAAACACCTCTGCCTTTTTTGATTCGAGTGCAGGCAACTGGTCCTTGAAAAGGCCCTAATACCAGTTCATCATTTTTCACCAGGTAAAATCCAACCCAAAACCACCCGAATTGTTCCTTCAAAGCTGCTGCCATATTGGCTAGATTAGCGATCAGGTCAGGCTCACCGTCTAATAACCCTTTTATCTGGGGTAACAGATTTTCATATTGACCCTGTTTGTTTCCATGCACTATTGATAGATCTTCTGACATAGATTTTATTTAAAAACTAAAAAGGGAATAATTATTTTTTATTCAGCAAGCTTGTATCACTTGTACATAAGAACAAACTGCCGTCATTAAATGTTTTGATAGGTATCAAAGATTTTTTTTGTTTGAGCTCATTTAAATTCAACAGATCAAAATTTTCTTCCGTATTAAACCAGATCAATTTGAATGTTGGCGTAGCAAACAAAGAGATCACTTTGTTGGTATGCACTCGTTCAGGCAATGAAAAAACGGATTGCCCTGTGTAAAAATATACAGCATGATTGGAATTAGAAAAAACAGGGATTACCGGATTGAAAAAGCTGCTGTCTTTTTGTAAATAATGCAAGGTTTGCGAAGCTTTCCAGTCATCTTCCGTATAACCGCCAATACCTCCTTCTGCTTCGCTTTTGTAAGTTATTTTATCAACTGCATAATGCTGAAATAATAAAACGATCGCCAAACTTGTCATAACAAACGCAAAAGAAATTTTGATTGTTTTATTGCTGATGAATTTTACAATTCGCGGAACACTTTGTGTACTGAACCAGATAAATGAAATAAACAATGGAGATAATAATCTTGCATTGATGGGCTCATATCTTGAAACTGTTGCACTGATCACCATGAACCAACCGAATACTAAAAAAAATGTTGTTGCAATATTTTCAAAACTGCTGTATCGTGTTTGTTTAAAGATGCGATAAACAAATGTAGCCAGCACAGCAGTTAAAAATAATAAGCCTAATAAAAAACTGATGGATTTAGTGAATGATGCAAATGGTAGCCAATCACTAAGTACGGCGCCGAAATATTGAATATTGTCATGCAATGAAACAATTCCTTTCTGCCTTTGCCCTGTTAACAAACCCGATGATAGTTGATTCCTGACAAGGTTAATGGCCAATAAAGAAATGCTTAGGTAGCCAAATAATACAAGATGAAATATTTTATTTCTCCAGGTAAGCATGGCAAAACAGAGAATCAATAAAGCTCCCGTGCCAATCAATGTAACGCCGGCATAACGTGTTATGCAACTCAGTGCTGCAATGCAGCTGATGAGTAATAAATTTTTGATCGAACTGTTTTGTAAATACCGGTACATGAAAATAAAGAACAGGATCACCCATAAAATAAATAAGGTTTCAGACCACAGCATCGAATACACATCCGTTAAACAGGGGCATAAAATAATGATCAGAAGGATCAAGCTTTTGTACAACCTCGAAGTATAAGTAAACCGCTGCATGATACAACCACTGAGATATACAACCACTGCAAATAGAATTCCATTCAGGACAGGAGCGAATATGATCACATCCTGTCTGCTGATAAATACGATGGCTCCCAAAAACATAGGATATAAAACAGGGAATAAGATCATTGGTTTATTATCGTAACCAAGTAACCATTTACCAGCATTCATATTTCTGGCCACGCTGGTATACATAATCGAATCAGGTGAAATGCCAATACCGCCGTAATGTGTAAACAACAATATGGCCATCAGTCCTAACACTGCTGCAATTAAGGAATCATAATTTTTTTTCAACGACAAAAAAGAAGCCATAAACGGATCAACATTTATTCCATTGCGAATGTACAGCGTTTAAAACTCTTTTAATTATCCTTGCAACAGCAAAAAATGCATAGTATATTGTTTTATTAATTTATAAAACAAACGATTGTTATGCAAGGTTTAATGATGCATTATCCGCTAACGGTACCTTCGATACTGGATTATGGTTATCGTGTATTCCCAAATAAAGAGATCATCAGCATTTTGCCTGACAAAACAAGGCATTGCTACACCTATACAGATCTGTATAAACGAAGCAAAAAATTAATGAATGCTTTGCAGCACAGGCTTCATGTTAAGCAGGGAGATATGATCGGCACTTATGCATGGAATCACTATCAGCATCTGGAATTATATTTTGCTGTTCCGGGAACTGGCGCAGTTTGCCATACCATCAATATCAGATTGTCGGCAATACAAACTGAATTCATCGTTAATAATGCTGAAGACAAAGCCATTTTTGTTGATGCAACCTTGGTCCCATTCTTCGAAAATCTGGCACCATTATTTGCCACAGTGGAAGCTTATATTATTTTGAATGCGCCGAAAGATTTTACAACAAGTTTACCCAACGCGATCGATTATGAAGATTTTATTGCTGATGCACCTGATGATACAGATTGGGTGACAGTTGATGAGAATGATGCCTGTGCCATGTGTTATACAAGCGGCACAACTGGATTGCCGAAAGGTGTTTTGTATTCACATCGTTCATCATGGCTGCATGCTGTGATGATGTCTTTACCCAATTATGCAGATACATCAGCTGAGGATAGGATACTGGTTGGAGTACCTCAATTTCATGTAATGGCATGGGGTATCCCATATGCTGCTGTTCTGTGTGGCGCCGTTTTAGTATTGCCATCTTCACATTTGCATCCCGATCCATTTATTGAAATTATCATCAATGAAAGAGTCAATAAAGCTAACGGTGTACCTACCATCTGGCAAGGCATTTATGCTGCGTTGAAAAAGCATGAAGCGATCGACACATTTCTATTAAAGGAATTTTTAGTGGGTGGTGCAGCAATGCCACCAACGCTCATCAATAATTTTCAAAACGAGTTTGGCATTAAAGCAGTACAGGCATGGGGAATGACGGAAACATCACCGGTAGGAACTTTAAGCAGATTGCAACCTCATCATGCATCTTTATCTGATCAAGAAAAAATAAAGATACGGGCCTTACAAGGCCAGGAAGTTCCTTGTGTTGAGATAAGAATTGTTACTGAGGATGGGATCATTGCACCGCGAGACGGAAAAACAGTTGGTGAGATCCAAATCAAAGGTGTGTGGGTGATCAGTTCTTATTTTAAAACCATCAGCCATGAAAATTTCAGTGCAGACGGTTGGTTTAAAACAGGTGATGTAGGAAATATTAATGAGGAAGGTTATCTGCAAATAACAGACCGCACTAAAGATCTCATTAAAAGCGGTGGTGAATGGATTTCCAGTGTAGCGCTGGAAGTGGCCATCATGGCGCATCCTAAAGTGAAGGAAGCTTCAGTGATTGCCATTCCTGATGAGTTGTGGACGGAACGTCCGCTGGCAGTGATCGTTTTAAAAAATGCCGGTGATATACTTTCATTAGAAGAATTGGATGCGTTCTTATTGCCCTTATTTGCAAAATATCAGTTACCTGAAAAACTTTCTTTCGTGCATGAAATTCCAAAAACAAGCGTGGGGAAGTTTGATAAAAAAGAAATGCGTAGATTATATGCAGATGGAAAACTATGAATGTAACTTTGAGTTTTAAAATTAAAACAATGAAAAATATATTTGATCAAAGTGTTACCAATGAAATAATTGACCGTATCAATAAATTAACGCCAACTACCAAACATCTCTGGGGAAAAATGAGTGTGTCACAAATGCTGGCACATTGCAATGTGAGTTACGAATTGGTTTATGAAGAAGGCAAGCATCCGAAAGGCAATGCATTTATGCGGTTCATCATTAAATTAATGGCGAAGGGAACTGTTACAAGCGAAAAAGCATATAAACAAAGCCTGCAAACAGCGCCATTCTTTATTATGAAAGAAGATAAAGATTTTGAAGCAGAGAAAACAAGATTGATAAACTTTATCACTAAAACACAAGAATTGGGAAAAGCTTATTTTGATGGTAAAGAATCTCACTCATTTGGTATGTTGAATAAAACTGAGTGGAATAATATGTTTTACAAACACCTTGACCACCATTTGAGGCAGTTTGGGGTGTAGAAAAGGGAAAACACTTTTAATAAATAATGTTTAAAGCTATAAATATATATCAGATAGTAATCTGCACTTTGAACTTGGTAATGTTTGTATTTTCAATACCTGAAATATTTAAAACGGGGTCTGATTATTTTGTTTTAATAATACTTTTTAGCATTGGAAGTTTTTTGGTCTATACAAATTGTTATTTGTTATCGGGTAATTTAAAAAAGCGATTAACTTTTCTAAAAGTGAACCTATATTTTAATTTATTGCAGGTGTTAACGTTTTCTTTGTTAGGTGTTTCTTATGATTTTGTTTTTGGACCCAGAGTAATGCCATACCTTTCTTATGGCTCATCAATTGATGTGCGATTTTTTGCAGATTTTCTTAATACACGGCTAAGTCTTTTTTATAAACCGAGTAGTGTTATTTTAATAGGAATCAACTTCATTCCATTAATTGTTTTGATTCTGCTTTCTATAGAATACAAAAAGTATTCTAAGAAATAATGCTTAACCATTGATTTGATCTCTCGTGATTAATTTTGTCGAATAACTTCCAACTGTACAAGTGTGCGACGCAAGTAAAGTCGCCATGATAAACTGCTGTTTGCTACCCAAAATTTACCCATCAAAATTTGCATCGCTATATTTGCCGCATGCATTATGTTTCTGTAGAAGGTTTAACCAAGAGTTACGGTATCAATCCGCTGTTTAAGAATATTTCATTTCATATAAATGAGGGGGATAAAGTTGCGCTGATTGCACGTAACGGCGTGGGAAAGTCAACCCTTTTGCGCATTTTGAATGGTGAAGAAACTCCTGATTCCGGCAAATTATTCATTCATAAGGATGTTACAGTGGCTTTATTTGAGCAAGACCCGAAGTTTGACGAGAACAAAACAGTGCTGGAGAATATTTTTCATACCAATCACCCGGTACTGAATGTGATCCGTGAATATGAGCTGGCAACGGATAGTGAAGACGGCGAAAAAATGGTGGAATTATTCGGTAAAATGGACGATCTGAATGCCTGGGATTTTGAAGTTAAAGTGAAACAGATCCTGACCAAACTGAATGTGCATCATTTGGAACAGGCTGTCAGTGATCTGAGTGGGGGTCAGCGTAAACGTGTGGCATTAGCGAAAACATTAATTGATATCGGTTTTGATCATAAGCATACTTTACTGATGATGGATGAACCGACCAATCATCTGGACGTAGAGATGATCGAGTGGCTGGAAAATTATCTGAATCAGGAAAATGTGACCTTATTATTGGTAACGCATGACCGTTATTTTCTGGATGCAGTGAGTGAAGAGATCTGGGAACTGGAACGAGAGAACATCTATGTGTACAGAGGTGATTATGAGAATTATGTAGAGAAAAAAGCGGCACGTGTTGAAAGCGAACTGGCCAGTATTGATAAAGCAAAGAATGAATACCGAAAGGAATTAGAGTGGATGCGCAAACAACCGAAAGCGAGAACGACCAAAAGTAAAAGCAGACAAGATAATTTTTATGAAGTAGAAGCAAAAGCCAAACAAAAAATAGAAGATGCGCAAGTGCAGTTACAGGTAAAGATGAGCAGACTAGGTGGCAAGATCGTTGAGATGAAAAAAGTGAACAAGAGTTATGGCGACCTGCCCATTTTAAAAGGCTTCGATTACAATTTCAGCAAAGGAGAAAGAATTGGGATCATCGGAAAGAATGGTGTTGGTAAATCAACTTTCCTGAACATGCTGCAGGGATTGGAAAAAAATGACAGTGGTAAGATCAATGTTGGCGATACAGTTGTGTTCGGAAATTTTTCTCAATTGGGCCTCGTGTTCAAACACAATATGCGTGTGATTGAATATGTAAAAACATTTGCAGAGAATTTTCCATTGGCAAATGGCGGAAGTTTAAGCGCAGCTCAATTTCTCGAACTGTTTTTATTTACCCCTGATAAGCAATACACTTATTTGAATTCATTGAGCGGGGGAGAGAAAAAGAGATTACAGTTATTGATCGTATTGTTCACTAACCCTAACTTTTTGATCTTAGATGAACCTACGAATGACCTCGATCTGCCAACTTTGGCTGTGCTTGAAAATTTCTTAAGTGATTATCAGGGTTGTGTGCTGATCGTTAGTCACGACAGATATTTCATGGACAGATTAGTGGATCACTTATTTATTTTTGAAGGCGGAGGTGAAGTAAGGGATTTCCCCGGGAACTATACCCAGTACAGGCTTTGGCTGAAGGACAATGAGAAGAAAGACAACAAGTGGCAGGCCTTGGAAGATTTTAAAAGCAAGGGTAACTCTATAGAAGAAGTTACAGGTTCCAAGATGCAAGATTCAAGTACCAAGGTTCAAGGTGCAGGTAAGAGGAAACCAACATTTAAAGAGAAAAAAGAGTTTGAAGATCTTGAAAAAGAAATTGCAACACTTGAAGCAGAGAAATCAAATATAGAAGAGCAACTCAGTAATCCTGAACAAGCTTTTGAACAATTGAATTTATTAAGCAAAAGAATTGGAGAGATCACCACTGAATTAGGGCAGAAAGAATTGAGGTGGTTGGAGTTGTCGGAAATATTATAAATGTTGGATGCTAAATGTTAAATGAGAACATCATCTAACATTTAGCATCTAACATTCAACATTAATTAAATGAGATCAATTCCACTTCAAATATCAAAGTGCAATTTGGCCCTATCTCAGCACTTACTTGTCTGTCGCCATAACCCAAATGCGGTGGAATAAAGAAACGCCATTTGCTTCCTGTTGGCATTAATTGCAATCCTTCTGTCCAGCCTGAAATTACCCGGTTCAATGGAAATGTTGCAGGTTGACCTCTTTGCACACTGCTGTCAAATACAGTTCCGTTGATCAGTGTTCCGTGATAATGGCAGGTAACACTGTTATGTGCTTTTGGTTTTTCACCGGCACCGGCTGTGATCACTTCATATTGTAATCCGCTTGCCAATTCGGTTACCCCTTCTTTTGTTTTATTGGCGGCCAGGAAATCCTGCCCGAGTTTTAAATTTTCTGCTGCTTTTTCGTTTTTCATTTGCGCTAATTTATCTGAGATACCCATAAAATAATTTTTGCGAAAGTAACTGATAGATGCCAATAATCATTCGGATTAAGCCTTCTCTGCACTAATTTTGTTAGAGAACCGATTTTAGTCATAAAAATCTATTCAGTGAAACGAGTGTCGCCATTAATTTTTTGGTTCATAGTAATTCTCGCCATCACCATGATCGGTATCATCGGTTTCATGACCGTGGAAGGCTATAGTTTCTTCGATGCTTTATATATGACTGTCATCACAATCACTACCATCGGTTACGGAGAAGTGAAGCCGTTAACACATAACGGAAGAATATTCAACATTTTTTTCATCATTACTTCCTTTGCCACATTTGCTTATGCACTAACAAGATTAACCCGCTATGTTGCAAGCGGCGAAATGCAATTGTATTTTAAAAACAGAAAACTTATGTTATCACTCAATCATCTCAGCGAACATGTGATCATTTGCGGCTTTGGCCGCAACGGTCAACAGGCTGCCCAAACATTGAAAGCGCATCACGTAGAGTTTGTTGCCATCGATTACCGGGAAAAAAACATCGATGATTTTTTGATTGCAGATCCTCACCTGCTTTACTTGAAGGGTGATGCTACCAATGATGATATGTTAAAGAAAGCGGGAATTGAAAAAGCAAAAAGCTTGATCTGCGCTTTGCCAACGGATGCTGATAATGTTTTTGTGGTGTTGTCAGCACGTTCATTGAATCCTGATATCCAAATCATCAGTCGAGCCACGCAGGCCAGCGCTGTTGCAAAATTGAAAAAAGCGGGGGCTGATAATGTGATCATGCCAGATAAGATCGGTGGCACACATATGGCAACACTTGTTTCAAAACCGGATGTGGTAGAATTCATAGATCATTTATCCGGTGATGAAGGTGAGAGCATCAATATTGAAAGTATCGGTTATGATAAACTGCCACCAGAAATAAGAGATGGTTCTTTAAAAAATATCATGGACTGGAAAAAAACAGGTGTTAATTGTATTGGAGTAAAACATAAGAACGGAAAATTCTTAATTAATCCTCCTGATGATACCATTGTTTCTGAAGGAATGAAATTATTTGTGCTGGGGACACGTATTCAGATCCATAAGATGAAACACAATGTTGGAGAAGAATAGTCTTGTATCTGAACTAAGGATGGAAATTATATCAGTTAAGAAAATCAATTTTCCGTCCCTGTAATACCTTTGTTTTCTTTTCGCTTTTATCCATATCACTTTGTTTTACCATCAGTTTCACTTCAGAGACACTTGAACAGTTTACACAACTCACACGATATACCTGCTTATCGTAATAAACTTCTGCAGTGCCATCTTTCCAGTTGGTACCGGTAAAAACAAAAAAGTCAGGAGAATATTTATTATTAATGAACTTAAAACTATTAACGCTTCCTTTTTCAAAACTAACCCTGAAGCCATCATAGTCAACCGAATCAACCACGCATGGCGTAAGTGCCGGAACAACAATTTCATTCGTATATCTGCCATTCTCGAATTTTACAACACCGGCTTTTATTTCTGCCTTATTTACATCGATATACCTGTTCAGCACTACCTGCTGGTCAATAAAGAATTGTACTTTCTTAACATCTATATTATAGGCTTTTAACCTATTGTAAAGGTCTCTTGTAAAAGGAACATAGGTATTTGTATCTACCGCAGGTTCAGTCACTTTTGGTGCCTCAACGGTCTTAACAGGCAACTGCACTTTCTTGTGGTGGCTGCATGATACGGCGAAGATGGCAACAACAGATAAAATCAATAGAGACAAACGTTTCATAATATCAGAATTTCAAAAATAAAATTAAACAAGTTTTAGTTTTTTTAAAGATATAGTTTCTTTTTCAGCTTAATTTTTGATTAAAACGCTGGTTTCTTCCCGTTATTGTTTCATAACAGGTAAATCAATATGTGTTGGATATTTTTCAGAACAATAAATAGTATGTTCTGCTTTGATGAAATCAGACTCTTTTGCTTCAAAAATATTGGAAACAAATTTTTGCGGATTACGATCAATAACCGGGAACCAGGTACTTTGGATCTGGATCATCAAACGATGCCCCTTTTTGAAAGTATGATTGATCTGATGCAGATCGATCACGATCTCTTCCGGTTTGCCGGGAATAAAAGGTTCGGGCTTTTCGAAGCTTTTCCTGAATCTTCCCCTGAATACTTCCATAGCAACCGGTAATTGGTAATTGCTCATGGATAAACTTTTATCGAAAGCAGGATAAACATCGATCAGTTTTACAATAAAATCAGCATCGGTCCCGGTTGTACTGGCAAAAACATGTGCAGTTATTTTCCCAGTAACGGTCATGTCTTCCGTTAATGAATCAGCCGAAAAACTTACCACATCCGGTCTTGAATAAACAAAACGCTGGTCTTCCACATGCCATGTTCTCCATCGGCTGCCGCGTCCGTAAGTGGCTTCAATAGGAGTGCTGCGATAAGGAACCGGTTTTTTAGGATCACTCACATAGGTCACAGAAGCTTTTTCGATAGCAGGTTTACTGAACGATGCAGTATTATCAGATTTTGCATATAAACTTTTTATAGAAGCTTCTTTAGGAGGCCATGTATTATATGTTTTCCATTGATTAGTTCCTGTTTGAAAACAATTGGCTTCATTGAATTTACCATCACCAATTCCTTTTAACCAGTAATCAAACCATTTTTTTTGTAATGCCTGAAACCAGCCTGCCGTGTTATTTTCAAATGCGATCTTTCCTAAACTATCCGCATTATTTCTTGACCATTGCCCATGATTCCACGGACCTAAAACTATATAGTTGCGATTGAATGTATCTTTCTTTTCCATCGCAGCATACATCAGTTGTGGGCCATTCATATCTTCCTGATCAAAATAACCGCCAACATGCAGCATGGGTATTTCGGGATGTGTTACATAACTCAGTGTTGAATTCTTTTGCCAGAAAGAATCATAATTCGGATGCTGTGCAAAATTGTTCCAGGTAGGGATTTTATTGTGCAGATATTTTTCATTTACGGTTTTTAAGGAACCTAATTTTACATACCAGTCATAGAGGTCGTATTGAGGAAAAGGGAAATCACTATCGGTAGTTTTGTCGTATTCCACTTCATAACTGTATTCCATGCCATAACTCAATCGAAATGCGCCGTTGTGATGAAAATCGTCACCCAAAAAAAGATCACCCATACAAGCCTGTTCTGATGCCACTTTTAACGCAGGGTGTGGATCAATGGCGCCCACCAATGCCAACCAGCCCGGATATGAAACACCATAAATACCGGCTTTGCCATTATTATTTGAAACATTTTTTACCAGCCAATCAACAGTATCATAAGTATCTGTGCTTTCATCGATCTTGCCTTTTTCTTTTAAATGGATGATGGGTTGATGTATTTCCATCGATCCTTCACTTTTGTATTTACCACGGATGTCCTGTAATACAAAAATGTAACCGCCTTTTCCCAGAACAGAAAAGCCTGTGTATGTAATATTTAAATTATTGCCGTCTTTAATAGGGATCTCTGCACCATAAGGTGTTCTCTGAATCAGCACAGGTAAAGCCTGTGCAGTGTTATAAGCGGGAGCAAGAATGACAGTGAAAAGTTTTGTGCCGTCCCGCATCGGGATCATCACACTCGTTTTCTTATAAATCGTGAATGTGTCGGTTTGGGCAAAACCCCTCATGCATAAACCAACCAGAAGCAATACTATAAGCTGTTTTTTCATAATTGCTGTTTTAGAAAGATTAAATATAGTCAGGATTCTGTAATGCAGGTAATTGCGTAAAAATGATGCTTTGAAAATGTTATATCTGTTTTATGAAAAAAACAAGATTGTATATTTAGATAAATTTTGCAGCATGGAAGAAATGGAGATCCCTACAGAACATCTTACTGAGACCATTCAGGAAAAAGTGGAAGAAGAAATGAAAAAGGAAGAAAAAAAGGAATCGGGCTGGTTCATGTATGTTGCTATTTCAACTGCTTTCATGGCAGTATTTGCGGCAATATCCGGATTGATGGCAGGTCATCACTCCAATGAAGCATTGATCGAGCAGATCAAAGCATCAGACCAATGGGCTTATTATCAGGCGAAAGGGATCAAGGGAGAAATAAAAGCTTTAGAAGTAAGTCTTTCCAAAGCGGTACCTGCTGATGTAGAAAAATATAAAAAGGAGCAGGAAGAAATTAAAAAGCAGGCAGAAGAAGCACAAGCAGCATCTAAATTTCATTTAGATAAGCATATCATTTTATCCAGAGCGGTGACCTTATTTCAAATATCAATAGCTATTTCTGCCATAGCCATCTTAACCAAGCGAAAAGAATTGTGGTGGCTAAGTATGTTGATCGCTTCCGGGGGGCTTGTTTTCTTTCTTTGGGGCTTATAAAATTTTTTTTAACTTTTTTTTAAAAACTGACAAAAGTCATTTTTTGAAGTAATTATTACCTGCATTTTTGTGTA
>CAIKTE010000132.1 GCA_903830285.1 uncultured Chitinophagaceae bacterium
ACGTTCGAATTTCCATTAGAGGTGTCATCCATTCTTCACCATTGTCAATTAGACCCTCCATGCTTTTATCTTTATTTACAACTGTGCAAACCCAGCATCCAAACCTACTATTACCACAACTTGGGGTTGTATCATCAATAACAAGTGGACAATCGCCAGAATTTGCGTTCCTGTATAAAGTAACAAGTTCCTTGTGATTACCACCCCAAGGTGGAGGCACCTGATTCAAATACTGCCATAGGTCGTTAGTTATAACATCCTTTATAGGGGCAAAAACATATGCATTAGGTAACTGGTGCTTACGCAGTCTTTTTCCGTAAATCTCATGCTTTTTCATAGAAGCTGATCGTTTGGAGCTCTCATCACTTCTAGTACCAAGCAATATTATAACTTCACCTTTCTCATTAATCTTGTCAGTAATATATCGCGTTGTAGGATTGATTTTTAAACGCTCTGTACACCATCTATAAAATTGATTTGGTGCTGGATAACCTTTACCTATTAATCGAACCCAGAAAGAATCTTCTAGTTGTGGAATTGTTTGATCAACGATAATTGGGATTTGTTGTTGGTTTGCAGCCTTTTGAATTTTTTCAGTGTTACATTAATAAATTTAACAATACGTGGATTTTCAACCAACGTATCATTACAAATTACATAGATTTGGCGTGTGAGCAGAATTGGGTCCAACTTTTTCAATGCATTCCACACGATTTGAAGAAGCATTGTACTGTCTTTACCTCCACTAAATCCTATTATCCATGGACGATCAGGATTCTCATCATAAAGGTATTGATCAATGATTTCGTTTTCGAGAAATTTTATATTTATAGGCATGTCGATGTTCAGATTACAGCATTTCTATGGTCGATTTGATAAGGTTATGCAGACATCAAGCTATCTGCCACAATATCAATATCATAAAATCCAGTCAATCCTTAAATTCTTTTCCAAAGGATATGACTGATAATATTGTCAAAGATATAAAAATGTAGGTATCTACGTTGCACTTTCTGATACCACAGTTATCATTTGTGATGTCTTCGATCAGGGGCTGTTCAATGGTGACTTTGGTGTACCCGAAAAATTGGTTGGGATAGATCTTGCAGATCTCTGTTTCACTAAAGCCGGTGTAAGTATCCAGGATGAGTTGTTGCTGCTCGCTGCAGATCTCCTTGCGTTTGCTCCCAAGGCTTTTTTTCATCGGCTTAAATAATCCGCAGGCATTGATCAATTGAACCTTACCCTTCCTCTGCGCTTTCTTGCTGTTGTTGAGGATCCAGATATAGGTGGTGATGCCGGTATTGAAGAAGAGTGAATCGGGCAGCTGCACGATGCATTCCAGCCAGTCGTTTTCGATGATCCACCTGCGGATCTCCGATTCCCCGCTTCCGGCATCGCCTGTGAACAGCAGGGAACCGTCGGATGTGCGAGGTGTGCCGGCGAAAAACCTTCCGTTGGGATTCTGCGCTTCGGCCGTCACGAACTCTTCTTCGCTTTTCCAGGATACGCCGAAGGGCGGATTGGTAATCATGTAGTCGAACTTCTCGCCCGTGAACCCGTCTTCGCCCAGG
>CAIKTE010000133.1 GCA_903830285.1 uncultured Chitinophagaceae bacterium
ACCAAAATAATTTGTTCTCATCTTCATAAATATTCAAGACTCGATTATAATATTTCCTGATCTCGGGCGAATAATATGTATCGTTGTCCTGAACAACATTAAATTGTTGAGCATTACCGGTATTGGTATTAACGCGCACCAATCCTGTTCTGGTTATTCCCAACCATAAATTATTATCCTTATCAAAGAAAACAGATTCAACACTTCCGGGTTTTTCAGTTGAATTCTGATCGGGGAATTTGATTTTAATATTGGTAAAACTTGCATTTAAAGGATTGAATTTTGCAAGGCTGCCATCATCTAATGCAAGCCAAATATTCTCGTTTTTATCCTGTGCTATTTTGCTGATAGAATTAGAAAAACCCGGCTCGTTAGTAATCGTTTTGAAGGTATTTCCATCAAACCTTATCAACCCTTGAGAAGAGCCAATCCAGATAAAGCCTTCACTGCCCTGCAAAATATCAGAAATACTTTTTGTGCTGATCCCGTTGATCTTATTGTAAGGCGTTACAATAAATTCTAAAGCTGTTTGAGCCCCGGCAATAAAAATTATTGACTGAAAAAAAAGTACTATGAGTATTTTTTTAAACATAAAAGGTTAGTAACGATGCAAACCGATGAAATTTAAATCTTTCGCTATTTTATTTTTACAGCAAACCAATGTAGTAAATAATGTCTTTTATGTAAAATCCATTTCTCGTAACGTAGTTTATTAAGGGTAAAGTGTAGCAAAATTGAACTGAAGTGTAGGATTGTATGTAAGCATTCTTCATACTATTCATTACGTCAATACCTACTGTTAGCCCCTGATCTGCAAGAGCGGGTGGGCTCTCATTTTTTAACCCTTTTCCAATATGCACAATAATGCACTTATACCTCTCATAATGCTGAGGAAGTATTCTTTATCAGCATAGATAGTTCACAACTGTTTGATATAGAAAAATCAGTATCCGCTTTTATCGGGCATACATTTTTGCATTCGTATCAAATACAGCATTGGTCAAAGTTGTATCACTAAAAGTCTCAATCTTAATATGCGTATCATCAGTTAATTGAACGATCATTAATCCCTTCTTTAGTGCCGGGTTGTTTGGGTAATTGGGGTCAATAAAACATAGATGATACGCCACTTTTGCAGTGGAAGCTGTCACTTGTGAGGGCAGGATATCAGAAGCCGTAATATTCCATTTACCAATTAATCCGATGATACCTCCAATAGATATCATTACTCTGGAAGGATGCTGAATATCATAGGCAAAAGATAATTCTGTGTCCCAACCATTAGGGCCGTCCACATTAAAGACCCCGTTATCTAAAAACCAATTTCCGGATAATGTTTTTGGCACATCAACACATACCCATCCGTCTTTTTCAGTCCCCTCCCTATCCACCAATGAATATAACTGTGATTTTAACGGATCTGTAAAATAGCTGAGTGGTTTTCCGCAACGTACTGTTTGACTGTAATATCGTTTCGGATTAATAAAATTATTATTCACATTGCTATCAATAGCTCCCAAATCAATTGAATTACCAACTCCAGTTGTTCCTAATAACTGCCCTCCTTTTATGATATGCCCTGCTTTGATTGCAGTATCTACTATTACATGATCTAAATAATAAGTGAACTTAGCATTCATTTGTACCCATACTTTACATTCCTGTTTGTTGCCTATTGGTTTCAGCAATATTTGTTGGATCAGGCCTGGACCCGGAGCATAAACTTGAATGGAATCTGTTCCTGTTTGATTGAAACTGAAACCTATATGGTCACTTGGTATAGTGTGGCCAACAGGCTCTAACCAACCTAATGATAAAATAGTGGATACTTTCGAAATATCCAGTGGAGAATTGGTAAAAACAGCAGGCTCATTTACCTGAATAACAGTTGGGGCTGTTGTATCGTTTTTGGAATTGCAAGCAGCAAGCAATAAGAAAAAAATAAAACTGAAGAGAATATAATTGGAAAATTTAGTATTCAAATTCATGGTAAAATTTTTGATTTTTAATAAATGGAATTTATTTATCTCATTTATTACTATTAAAATGAAACATTCCTTATGCAACTAAACATGTACCTGGTTGACTGTTTTCCTAGTACTTTTTTTCAACTTTTTAATCCCATATCCTACACCGCCTGCAATCAATAAACTTAAACCCCCATCAATGGGTGCATCATTTTCTCCGCCGGGGTCTGGTGGTTGCGCATGGAGTAATGATGTGATACATACCAATGCAATTAATAAATAAATGATCTTGATCAATTGTGTTGTATTGAGATGGTTGATATATTTTTTCATGTTGGCTTGTTTGGAGAATGTTTTTGTAGTTGGGTTTTGCCCCTCTCACTTTAGGAGAGGGGTTGTCCGAAGGACTCCTTCGGAGGGGTGAGGTTAGAGTTTCATTACTTTTTTAATGATTGTACTCTTCCCATCACTAATTTGTAATAACATCATTCCCTTTCCAGTATTACCAACATGTACATATTGTATTCCGTTTGAAGCATTCATTATTCCGAGTGCTTTAGCATTCATGTCTTTTATGGCGATCGTTACCGGTGTTGTTGCACCAGCGATCTGAACAGCGATCAAATTACCGCTTGTGATATTGCCTAACACATTTGCAGTTAATGAACCGTTCACATCAGCGGTTACAACTGTTTTTTTACTGCTGAACAATAACTCAAATCTTTTTTCACCCATGGTTGCCGTATCGCTGCTGATAGTGAATGGGTAGGTATCAACTATGTTTAATGCAGTTTGTGTATTTAATAATTTATCTTTTAAATACACGATCGTTCCTTCCGGTAAATTATTGCTGTTTAGTTTGAAATTATACTCACCCGCCAGTCCACTGATACCGAGCGGAATATTGTTCAATACATTTCTTGCATCAATTGCCATTCTTGAATTATCAGTAGTACCAATTGTATAAACATTCACATTATCATTATAGAATTTCAGTAAGTCTGTTCTCTCTTTACCTGATGCTGTTGCATTCGCGTCTAATCTTACAAAGAGTTTATCTTTAAAATCACCATTTTGTTCAACTTGTAATTCTATTTGTTGTACAGAACTTTGTACACCAAATAATCCTGTTTGTACTGTGCCGCTTGTATTAATATCACTTGGGGTGATACTGAATGATGCTGTGCTTGCAGGTTGATAAGCAATTACACCCAGCACAGGAATGGTATTACTTGTATTAGAATTGCTGCTTGCCGCTACCCAACTACCAGCAGTGGTTCTTTGTCCGCTTTGAGTGCCGCTTTGAGAAATAGTATAAATATAATAATTGGTGCCAGCAGTTTGTCCGGTCAATGCTTTTGACGTTACAGGTGCTGCATAAGGATTACCTACCAACAAAAAGTTAGCAGTATTACTTGGCGTTACTGAAGTTGTTGCGCCATTTAATGTACCGCTTATATTATAGGTGAATGCTGTTGGTCCCCCGGAATAAGAGAACCCCGTTACTTCGTTATGTAAACCTCGTATAAACAAACCATACGCTGTATTAGCTGCAACAGTTGTTCCGCCATCACTCCAGGTATTGCTGATGTTACTAAATATTCTGTTATCTGCAATACCTGCAGCATTACCACTAGCATTTGTTTGAATATCAATTCCATTATTGGCAGCTACTGTTGAAAATGTTTGAGAGGTGCTGAATGGATTTGCGAACATACGCCAACCTCGTTGTGCGATGATATTTTGCTGAATTGTAACATTGCTGATCGATGAACTATTGATTATGCCAGCTCCAGGTGTTACAGTCAGTGTTCCATTATTCACAACTTGCCCATTCACATTTAAAACACCATTAACGGTTAAAGCAGCACTGCTATTAATGGAAAGATTGTTTGTAGTTGCATTTACAGCAGATCCAATTACGGGTTGATTGACTGAATTAGGAATTGTAACATTATCGGTAGAAGTTGGCACTATGGCACATCCCCAGTTACTAGCCGTTGACCAGGAATTATTTGTGCTACCATTCCAAATATTGCCGACTGTAAAAGTACTTGCACTGGATGCAATACCATTTCCTGTGGTAACAGTAATCGATCCGTTAGTGCCTGATCCAACTGTTGCGGTTATTTGTGTTGCAGAATTAATAGTAAAGTTTAATGCATTTGTTCCTCCAAATTTTACTGCAGTTGCTCCGGTAAACTGAGTACCCGTTACTATAACAGAGGTTACAGCGGAACATCCACTACTTGGTGAAAAACTTGAAATGGAAGTTTCTACTGCTGAACATTGTGTTGTTAAGATCCCTCCTCTTGCCAAAACTAAAGTATAGCTTATTGTATTTGCTCCTGCTGCCACCTGTGTAGCAGCAGTTACAGTAACGAATGGCGCGGTACTAACTGTAACAGCAGGACTTGATTCATTACACCCTGAATTTCCATTTGCATCTGTTTTAATTAATTGAATATCATAACTACTATTGTAACCGCCCGTTGATGTAGTTTGCCCTCCCGTTATATATCCTCCATCATCAGCTAATTCAAGTATTAAACCTTTACGACCTGGATATCCTTTACTCCATTGTAAATTACCTAATGAATCTGTTTTAATTAATTGTATTCCTGTACCCGAAGTTCCTGCAACAGCGAATCCATAATCAGAAGTTTCCTTAACGCCATGTGCATAGGTTCCGCTATAATATTTAGCCCAACTCAAAATTCCTGCATTATCAATCTTCATGAGAAACCAGCCTGAATTACTTTGTGCGCCATTATCACCTTGACCACAAATGATATAACCGCCATCTTGTGTTTTTTCTAAAGAATGCCCAAAAGCGTTTTCATAGTTGGATGTTCCATACGCTTTACTCCATTGTAAATTTCCATTTGCATCTGTTTTTACAACATATACATCTCTATTACCTTGTCCGAAACTAGTTGTAAAACCGGTGGCTAAATATCCTCCGTCATTTGTTTGAACAATATGATAAAACCAATCATCTCCGCTACCGCCATATGTTTTTGACCAGAGTGTATCTCCATTTGAATTCAATTTCATTAAGCATGCATCTTCACCGCCCGCTCCGATACCCGTTACATAACCACCCACTATAAAATTTCCATCTGCGCTTTGAATAACAGGATATGGATCTTCTCCATAGGAACAATATTTAGACCATAATACATTACCATTGGCATCGAAACGGACAATATTACCACCAACATTTGTATTACCACTAACAGATTTTCCTCCCACTGCAATGCAACCCCCATCTGTTGTGGGGCAAATATCATTGATATATTGAGCATCACTAGAATCACTGGATGCTGCATAGATGGCAGTCCATAATGTATCACCTGTATTATTTATTCTTACAACATAACTATTTGTTACCGGGTTTACCAAGCTATTTGAAACAGCTCCTATAAAATATCCTCCACTGGATGCTTTATGAATATCATAAGCATAATCTATTCCTGTTCCACCCCATGTTTTTTGAAATGTTATCTGAGCAGGCAAACTGGTTCCAAAACATATAAGAATGATAATAAAGAAAGCAGCTTTTTTCATGTTTTGATATATTTAAATTGCTGATGAGTATTTCTAAAGCAGAGTCGTTCCCTTTCGGTATGATATTTAGATAGCCCTATCATAAAAACAGGGCTATCTATTGGTATACCTAGGGGGCTTAATTACTTAATGTAAACTCATGCTCCATAAATGATTGCTTAATATTTAACGAAGTAAATATTTGGGAATTCACAATCCGAAGCAATATGGCCCAAGTGTATAAAACAAGAGGCAAAGTGGGGAATATATGTAGCGAATTATTTCAAAACTGTTCTTATGTAGA
>CAIKTE010000134.1 GCA_903830285.1 uncultured Chitinophagaceae bacterium
ATACCATCCATTCCATTCTTTTTCTGTAGCTTGTTTGATTAGTGCATCAACGGCATCACGGGCGGCATTACCGGTGAGGTTACGATTACGTAAACGCTCAACGACAACATTAAAATCATGCCAATTAAGGCCAGGGCCATCTTCATCTTTTTTCTCCGGGATTTGTTTAAGTCCAAAAGTAATCATAGAGTCTAATGCTAGGCGACAACCGTCAAAGAATTCCTTATTGCCTTCTTGGGCAATAGCTTCAATGATAGCTTCTTTGTTTAGGCGACTTGGGTGACTTTCCAAACTCCAAATGTGGCTGGCACAAACGCTCATAATGACTCCGATGATTAACTGTTTAAGTATATATTATACAGTCTAATTATCAGTATGTCAAGTGGTTTGTAGTCTTAAATGGCTTGCCGTAGTAGGCATTTTCTAAATTACGCATGATTAAGTTTTTCATTCTGCGTATAATTTGGTGTTCATGATTCCAGTTAAATGTTTTTAAATAATAACACCATCCGGAAGTTTTATGTCTTTTGGATTCGTTACTGTCTAGATATTGTCCAATAGTATGCGGATCATATCCGAAACGTCCAATCAACTCACACGCAATGTTAAAAGAATGTGCGCCCATTTCGTCACGGTCCCCGTAGTATTCTTGCTCTTTGCGTTCTTTAGCCAATTCTGCTGTACTTTGATAGCCTGGAATATTTTTAAAATTACGGGCTCGAAATTGCCGCATGTGAATAATCTCGTGCATTACTACATCTGCAAATCTTACAGCCATTCGCTTAAAACGGTGCATAGTAAGTCTTAATTTAGAGTCCGACGGGTTATAATTAAAATTAACTTCTATAGCAGTCTTACCGGCTTTATCTAGTAAACTATAATAAACACCACCCATAAAAACGTAGCCTTTTGTAGTCGGTGGATGAATGCATTTTCTAATTTTAATGGGCAGTTGTGTTTTAATATGCTTATTAATGCGTTTTTGTATTTGGTTTGGAGATAGCTCTTTACCTACTATTTCGCTGTTGAGCGAATAGAACATAGAGTAAAGCTCGTATCTGGTCAGCACTGACCAGTTGTAAGGTAATTGGGCCACAGTATACTCCTAACATAGTTATTTATAGTATACTGTGGTAACCAATTATGTGCGCATATTACGGACGTTTTTCTATAATTTCGTCAATCAAACCGTATTCTAATGCTTCTTGCGCACTCATAAAGTTATCACGTTCCATACCTGCGTGGAACTCGTCAAACGTTTTACCCTTACTATTATGCTTGACATAAATTTGGGTAAGATTTTGCTTCATTTTTAGGATCTCTTTGACTTGGATTTCCATGTCAGTAGCTTGCCCACCTGCACCACCGCTGGGCTGATGAATCATGTGACGAGCATTTGGGAGCATTTTTCGTTTGCCTGGAGCTCCTGCTGTAGCAAGAAGGGATCCCATAGAGCAGGCTTGCCCCATAACAACGGTAGCAACGTCGGGTTTGATAAACTGCATAGTGTCGTATATTGCCATTCCAGCAGTGACGACACCACCTGGACTGTTGATAAAGAATGTGATATCTTCATTGCCTTGACTTTCCAAAAATAATAGTTGAGCTACTAGTAAACTAGCTGAATGTTCATTTACATCTGTGTCTAACATAACAATACGGTCCTTGAGCAAGCGACTGTAAATGTCATAACTGCGTTCACCACGAGCTTCTTGCTCGATTACCATAGGTACTAACTGGGGCATATTATCTTCCTAAAATTATATTATACATTGTTTATAAATTAAATCAATCGAAAAAGTAAATAAAAGTGCCAATCACGATACTGGAAATTTAACCACGTTACTGTATTCTCTCTTTTTAAACC
>CAIKTE010000135.1 GCA_903830285.1 uncultured Chitinophagaceae bacterium
AAGAGATCTTCTTTCCTTTAAAACTCCCTTCTTCTTTTAATTTTATTTTGCCTTCATCTATCAATTGCTGCAGAAATGTTGTGTGATGAACAACATCATAATTGCCGCCCAGTTCTGCATATTCATTCTTTAAGCTGTTAAAACAATGTGGACAGGTGGTTACAATTTTCTTGATGCCGTAACCATTCAGGATCTGAATATTATTGTAGGCCATCATCTGGAATAAGAATTCATTGCCCGCTCTTCTTGCAGGATCGCCGGTACAGGCTTCTTCTTTCCCTAAAATGGCATAATTCACGCCCACTTTATGTAAGATAGTGGCAAATGCTTTCGTTATTTTCTGGGCACGAACATCAAAACTTCCGGCACAACCTACCCAGAATAAGATCTCGGGTGTTTCACCATTTGCCATCAACTCGGCCATTGTGTTCACTTTCATCCGATAAATGTTTACGCGAAAGTACTTCAAAAATTATTTGTTTCACAGAAAGCTCAATAGGATTACCAAGTTCGCAAATGAACGCTTAGTGGCACTAAATCCTTTATTTTTTGTGTGAAAACATCGATTCAGCTTTTGATCAATTCATAAATGCTTTTGGCAGCAGCTGAAGAAGCATGTCCGCCTGCAGAAAGGATATTCTTTAATGCCGTATAATCTTCTTGTATTTGCTGCTGACGTTCTTTATTGTTCAGCAATTCATTCAATTCAGTCACTAAATTCTTTGTGGTAAGGTCTTGCTGGATCAATTCTTTCACCACCAGTTTATCCATGATCAGATTTACCAGCGAAATGAATTTCACATTCACCAATCTTTTGCCGATCTCATAACTCAATGTTCCTGCTTTATAGCAAACTACTTCCGGAACAGCAAACAATGCGGTTTCTAAAGTGGCAGTGCCGCTGGTTACCAATGCGGCTTTGCTTTGCACTAATAAATGATAAGTATCGTTTCTCACAGAAGAAATGTTACCCCCAACCCCTGAAGGGGAGTTGAAGAAGGTTTCATAAAAACTATCATCTTGTCCGGGTGATTTGGCAACTACAAATTGATAATCAGGAAATGATTTTGCAACTTCAAGCATAATAGGAAGTTTCTTAACTATTTCTTGTTTACGGCTCCCCGGTAATAACGCAATAGTAGGTTTAAGGTGTAAGGTTTGAGGTAAAAGGTTTTGATCTTCTTCCTTACGCCTTTCACCTTTTGCCTTAAAGCTTTCAACAACTTCCACCAAAGGATGCCCCACATATTCCACATCCCAATTCCATTTGTTCTTGTAATAATCCTTTTCAAATGGAAGGATGACAAGCATTTTATCAATATACTTTTTCATTTTCTTCACGCGGTTTTCTTTCCATGCCCAAACCTGCGGAGAGATATAGTAGACGATCTTAAATCCTTTTTGTTTACCCCATTCGGCTATTCGTAAATTAAAACCCGGATAATCGATCAGTATGATCACATCGGGTTTAAAAGCCAGGATGTCTTCCTTGCAAAATTTTATATTGCTTAAAATAGTAGGCAGGTTCTTGATCACTTCTGCAAAACCCATAAATGCCAGTTCTCTGTAATGCTTTACCAGTGTTGCCCCCGCGGCTTGCATTAAGTCGCCCCCCCAGCAACGAATATTAGCTGCAGTATCCTGTTTGTATAATTCCTTAATCAGATTACTGCCATGCAGATCGCCACTTGCTTCACCGGAAATGATATAGTATTTCATACCCCTGCAAATTACGATAAGAAATTTAATTGTTGCTTATGCCACGAATGCACGAATGAAGCTTTTCATTCGTGCATTTGTGGCAACTAAAAAAAATAATTGTATAACTAAAAAATTAGTTTATATCTTTGTTCAACTATAAAATTAGTTATAATGATCAAACCATTAACGAAAGCAGAAGAGCAGATCATGCACACGATCTGGAAACTCGATAAAGCTTATTTAAAAGATATTGTGGATGCACAGCCCGAACCCAAACCGCACTCAAACACGGTAGCCACAATCTTAAAGATCCTGATCGAAAAAGGTTTTGTGGACATAGAAGTGCATGGGAGAGTACACCAGTACGAAGCCCTGGTCTCAAAAGAAGAATATTCATCCAGTACCATACGGAATTTAGTGGAAGGTTATTTTGAAGGATCTTTTGCCGATGCTGTTTCTTTTATGCTGAAACAAAAAGACCTGAAAGTAAAAGACTTGGAATTGCTCTTACAACAGATCAAACACAAAAAATAATTTGTATGAAAAGCTTAGCCTGGTACGATTTGCAGGTGATCATCTGCAGCGCAATAATGATGAGCTATTATTTTATTGTTTTGCGCAATAAAAAGTTTCATCAGTATAACCGTTTTTATATGCTGGCTGTTTTCTTTTTATCCTTCCTAATTCCGCTCATCAAGATCCAGTTGGATAAAATGGAAACACAGCAGGCTGTTGTACAATTCATTTATGTGCTGGCAGATTATAATGCCGTGATGGATAAAGCCATTGCAGCAAAAGGCTTTCAGGTGAACTGGGATATGATGGCTATTGCAGGATATGTATTGATCTCAGCATTCTTCTTATTCACTTTTGTGATCGCCTTATTCCGTATCCGCCGTTTACTCCAAAAATATTCCTGCAGTAATTTCGGCGATGTATATCTGATACTCACCAATGTAAAAGGAACGCCTTTCTCTTTCTTCCGCTATATTTTCTGGAATGAAGAGATCGATCTGCAATCATCTACGGGACAACAAATTCTGCAGCACGAATTGACCCATGTAAAAGAAAAGCACAGTATCGATAATATTATCATACAGGTAATGATGGTCATCGGCTGGTTTAATCCTTTCTTTTGGATCGCACGTAAAGAACTGCAGATGATACATGAATTCATTGCCGATAAAAAGTCTGTAGATAACGGCGATGCGGCATCATTAGCCGAAATGCTTTTAACTGCAACTTACCCGCAACAACAATTCTTATTAACCAATTCTTTTTTCTTTTCACCCATAAAACGCAGGTTAATTATGATCACTAATAATAAAAACCCGAGATTCTCTTATATGAGAAGAGTTATTGTATTGCCTTTGATGGTGATAGTTGTATTGCTGTTTGCTTTTAGAATGAAACAGGAGAAAGCGGATGAAAATAAAAACTTACTGAATAGTTTATCGGGATATACTGAAATGGCTCAAAGCCCTTCCGGTAAAGGTGTTTCGCAGGCTGATATGGATGAATATGAAGCTATTTTAAAGAAAGTAATTATAACTAAGGAATTAAAGAATGGTAAGACAGTAACAGCCTTTGATGGTTCAAGTTCTAAGCAAACTGAAATAAAGCGTGCTTACGCGATCAGTTTAGCGATGAGTGCTGAACAAAAAGAGATAGCAACAAAAGTAAATTTTTTAAAAATGGCTCCTGCTAAGAGAACTGTTCCAACTTCGGCAGAATACGAAAAATGGAAAAATGAAAATCAGTACGGTGTTTGGATAGATGATAAGCATGTTGACAATACTGTTTTGAATAATTACAAAGCACCTGATTTTGCTTTGTATTATGCAAGCAATTTAACCGGAGCAGCAAAGGCAGGTAAAAAATATAATGTGCAGGTTGATTTGTACACAGAAAAATATTTTAAAACAAGTATCAGAAAAGATACTATGATAGTAATTACAAAGCGGTATTCAATTCCGAATGAATCTTTTGGAAAAGATACTACTAACCCAACATTTTCTAAAGCATCTGTGTTTATTGTTAATGGCGAGAGAGTTAAGCATGATGAGTTGAATAAGATCGATCAAAATACAATTCTAAGCATGAATGTTTTAAAAGGGAAAGAAGCTGTTGATAAATATGGAAAAGAAGGGGAAAACGGTGCGATAGAAATAAAACTGAAACCCATTTATGTGGTAGAGGGAAAAATAATGCCGGCAGATTTTGATCTTGATAAGATCAATAAGGCAAATATTGAAAGCGTAAATGTTTTAAAAGGAATAGATGCAAGCTTTAATTATGGGGATGAAGGAAAAAGGAGAGGTGTTGTAATAATAATGATGAAAGCATCCGCAAAACCCATGTATGTAATTGATGGAATAAAAATATTAGCTAATGAGGTAAAAATAAATC
>CAIKTE010000136.1 GCA_903830285.1 uncultured Chitinophagaceae bacterium
ATTTGACCTACAGTATTATCTCCACATGACTATTAGAGATTTCGACGAAAATGACGCTAGAGACAACCGTTGGATACATAGTCGTCTTGTAAAGCAAAAACAAGATGAAAATGATTTGAGTGAGAAAGAAAACCTGCAGTCAATGTACCCGGAAAAAGTGATTGAATTAAAAAAGCTATTAACAAAGTCAATCAAAGAAGGAAGAACTACAAAAGGTACTGTTCAATCGAACATAGAGAATTTTTACCCGCACACATTGAAATGGCTGAACGAGGGGAACTGAATTTTGAATGATAGCATTAATGCAATTGTATCATAAAATATGGTTTGAAAAATAAAAGATTATATATATGAAATCAAACAGACAAATAATGAAGAGCGCTTTTATTTTAATTCTAGTGCTGTTTCAATTGCAGCAAAAGGTATGCGCGCAGAAAAGAGAATATTATCCTGACCCTGATACCACCATTCAAAAAAGATTGGAAGAATGGCAGGATCTGAAATTTGGATTACTCATGCATTGGGGTGCTTACAGTCAGTGGAGTATAGTAGAAAGCTGGAGTATCAGTCCCGATGATGTTGGCTGGGCAACCGGAGCCAGAACCAAAAGAAATGAGGAAGACTATTTTACTTATCTGCAAAAATATGAAGCTTTAAAAAAGACATTCAACCCCACAAAATTCGATCCTTCCAAATGGGCAGCAGCTGCTAAAGATGCAGGAATGAAGTATATGATCTTCACTACCAAACATCATGATGGATTTACAATGTTCGACAGTAAATACACGGATTATAAAATAACAGATAAGGATTGCCCTTTCTCCGTTGATCCACGCAGCAATGTTACCAAAGAAGTGTTCAACGCTTTCCGAAAAGAGAATCTATGGGTAGGCGCTTACTTCTCAAAACCTGACTGGCATAGTGATTATTACTGGTGGAAACGTTTTCCACCGATCGATCATAATGTTAATTATAGTATTGCCAATCATCCCGAACAATGGCAAAAATTTGTTGATTACACTCATAAACAGATCAATGAATTGATGAGTGATTACGGTAAAGTAGATATTCTTTGGTTGGATGGAGGATGGGTGCGTACCAAAACTCCTGAAGAAATCAAAAGAGAGTTTACAAAAAACATGGAAAGCAAAAATGTGATGTTTAACTCGCAAAGTCAGGATATCAATATGCCTTTATTGGTGAAAGAAGCCAGAGCAAAACAACCACAACTTTTAGTGGTGGACAGAGATGTTCCCGGTGAACAACAAAATTATCTTACTCCCGAACAACATATACCTGATACCGGTTTGCCTTATCCTTGGGAAACCTGCATGACGATGGGAAAAAGCTGGAGTTATATTGCGGATGAGAATTACAAATCTGCTGATGATATCATTAAAAAACTAGTAGATATTGTAAGTAAGGGAGGCAATTATTTGTTGAATATCGGTCCCGGTCCTGATGGGGAATGGCATGAAGAAGCTTATGAAAGATTGAAAGAGATAGGTAAATGGACCAAACAAAACGGAGAAGCCATTTATGCTTCCAGAATGTATAAAGTATTTGGTGAAGGAGAAAAAATAAGATTCACACAGTCGAAAGATGGTAAAATAAAATATGTTTTTCTTTTAGGATTCCCAGACAAGAAAATTGTATCAGCGAAACTGGAATTAAAGAAAGGAAGCCATTTGCAAATGATAGGTGCGAAACAAAAAATAGAGTGGAAACAAATAACCGAAGGTGTAGAGATTGCTATCCCTGAAAATTTGAGATCAGCATCTGAATATGTGTGGGTAATCAAAATAAGTGAATAATATATAATTCAATCAATAAAAAATGGAAAAGAATATCATGTATTACGGGATGATCGCAGTTCTCATTTCAGCAATTTTCTTATCAATGAGTTATAAGAAACCTGTTGAAATTGAGCAGAAACAAAACAAACCTAATGTTGTGATCATTTTTATGGATGATATGGGTTATGGTGATCCTGAATGTTATGGGGGCGGGCCTTATCATACGCCTCAGATCAATTCACTGGCAGCACAGGGCATGCGTTTCACTAATTTTTATGATGCGCAGGCAGTGTGCAGTGCATCGCGCAGTGCTTTACTTACTGGATGTTATCCAACAAGGATCGGCATGAGTGGTGCATTGGATCACAGCAGTAAAATTGCTATGAACCCCGATGAAGAAACCATTGCAGAAATTTTAAAACCGCAGGGATATAAAACTGCTATTGTTGGTAAATGGCATTTGGGTTGTAAACCGGCATTTATGCCTTTGCAACAGGGGTTTGATGAATTCTTCGGCTTGCCATATTCGAATGATATGTGGCCGGTAGGGTATGATGGTAAACCATGGAAGGACACTTCTTTCTGGAGAGCACATTATCCGCCATTACCATTATATGATGGTGAAAAAGTGGTAAAGATCCTTAAAACATTAGATGATCAGGCTGAATTGACTGCAACATACACGGAAAAGGCTGTCAAGTTCATTCATGAAAATAAAGACCATCCTTTCTTCTTATATCTCGCGCATGCAATGGTACATGTACCTATTGGTGCATCTGCAAAGTTTAAAGGGAAAAGTGGTGCAGGATTATTTGGTGATGTGATGGAAGAAGTAGATTGGTCAGTTGGTGAAGTCATGAAAGCATTAAAAGAAAATGGGTTGACAGATAACACAATTGTCATGTTCTCAAGCGACAACGGTCCATGGTTAACATTCGGTAATCACGCTGGCAGTGCGGGCGGATTAAGAGAAGGTAAAGGAACGCATTGGGATGGAGGCTTAAAAGTGCCCTGCATTATTAGCTGGCCAGGCAAAATAAAACCCGGAGTTGTTTGTAATAACCTTGTTACAACGATGGATATCTTGCCAACTTTGGCAGATATCTGCAAAGCAAAATTACCAGCCAAAAAAATTGATGGTGTAAATGTAAAGGACCTTCTTACCGGAAAACTCGGTGCTAATCCACGTGATGAATTTATTTATTACTACGATAAAAATAATTTGAAGGCTATAAGAAAAGGAGATTGGAAATTAGTATTCCCATGTATCTCTCAAACCTATAGAAAACCGGGTGCAACAGGCCGTGATGGATTTCCGGGAACTTATGGAACTGATACTGTAAGACTGGCATTGTACAATTTATTCAGAGACCCTGGTGAAGAAAGAGATCTGAAAGAACAATACCCCGAAGTTGTACAACAGTTAACATCTATTGCTGATAAATACAGAAATGAAATTGGTGATGGATTAACTCACACTGTAGGAACAGAAGTAAGGCCTGCTGCCAAGGTAAATTAGTTGATTGGTTGATTGGTTGATTGGTTGATTGGTTGATTGGTTGATTGAGTAGTCGGGAGGGTAAAGATGAAAATAAATATCAAGAAAATGATTTTAAAACTGATTAAATGCAACAATTAAAAGGTAAAATAATTTTTTTAACGGGTGGCTCTGACGGTATTGGTTATGCATGCGCTAAAGCGTATGCTGCAGAAGGGGCAGTTGTGGTAATTGTTTCCAACAATGCAGAAAGGATAAAAGAAGTAGTCGCAGAATTGGGAGATGGGCATTTAGGAATTTTCTGCGATGTGTCAA
>CAIKTE010000137.1 GCA_903830285.1 uncultured Chitinophagaceae bacterium
TACTAAAAATGATATAAATCAATTCATACACTTATCTCAATAAAATGAGTAGATATTGCAATTCTTATCCGGATACTGATGAACAGTAAAGAGCAGATGATGATTTTTAGAAAAAGATCCGGATATGCTGTATTTTAGCTTATTAATCTTCATTTATTAGATATCCCCATTAATATGAAGCCAATAGCTGCTAAAATTGTTGAAAATAAAAGTGAACACAGCACATTTATTATCAAGGAAGTAATACAGCCTAACTTCTCAACAGAATTTCATTTCCATCAGGAATGTCAATTGGTCTATATAGTAGAAAGCGAAGGGAAAAGAATTATCGGTGACAGTATTCAACATTTTGACAGTGACGAATTGATATTCATGGGTTCTAACCTTCCGCATGTTTGGCATAATGACCTGCAGTATTTTAAAGCCAATGAATCATTTGTCGCACATTCCATTGGTTTATATGTAGAACCGGATGGATTGGATAAACACCTTTCCATTTTAGGTGATATCAAAAAGCTACAATCTTTATTAAAACTGGCAGAAAGAGGAATGCTGTTTTATGGTGATACAAAAACAAGAATAATTGAAACACTGTTGTTGGCACTAAAACAAAAAGGACTCCCCCGTATCATACACATACTGCATATACTTGACCTGATGTGTGAGTCTAATGAGTATGAATTATTAACGAGTGCGGGTTATGTCAACAATTATCAAAGCAGGGATAATCAAAGGATCGATCGTGTTTTTAAATATGTATTCGATAATTTTAAAGAAGAGATCTCCCTGACCACCATTTCGGGGATCGCAGGTATGAATGTGCAGGCATTTTGCCGTTATTTTAAAGCAAGAACTCAAAAACCCTTTACTCAATTTGTCAATGAGATCAGGATCGGCCATGCTTGTAAACTATTGTTAGACCCGCAGGAGACCGTCATTCAAATTGCTTTTGACTGTGGTTTTAATACCATCAGCAATTTTAACCGATTCTTTAAAGAGATCAAAGGAATGACCCCAAGGGAATTCAGGAAACAAATGGCGGTGTAAATACTATAAGCCAATACAACTACTATACCCAGTGTAAAGCTTTTTTAGTACAAGACAGCCCTATCTAATTCAGAGATAAGCCATATATAAGCCTCATATAACCTACCTATAACCCACTATTATAAGAAGTGGCTCATATGTAGGTTATATGTGGGTAACATCTATCTCATGCTTGTTTTATAGCAAAATCAATCAGGAATCAAATAGGGATCTTGTAGCCATCATCCAGAGATGATGTAGTCATTTGTCTGATAGGGACTTTCGATCTGTAATAAAGTATTGTATGGAAAAACAAATGACTGTTAAAAGATTGCCTTTAGGCTTTGGCCTTTCTCTACATGTAGTTCATAAACATCTCCTGTTTTCTTAACACCCTTATTATTCCATTTAGGTATTTGAGAATTAAAATTATCTTTTACTCTAATTGTACCGGCTTTTGTTGCAGTGATATTGAATTCAATAATCTTATTCGCTTTTCGTGTAGCTGAAACAATATATCCTCCCTCTGCTCTTAAATGAGAGAAAGAAACATCAGCCCATTTTGAAGGTGTTGCAGGAAATAAACGAATCATACCGCTATTGAGTTTACCCGGCTCATTACTCCAACTTTGTAACAGCATTTCCTGCACTGCCTGTGATGCCAGAAAGTTCCCTTCCAATGTAAAAGGACGATACGTAAAATCTGAATAACCCGTTTTGGTTTGATCACCATTTACATGAAATCCGTTCCTTAATATAAATGCTTTCACAAAAATGTCAAGATTCTTTACGGCTTCTTCCGCATTACCCACTCTTGCCTGCAAACAACTCATCCATGAAAAACTATAACCACACCATTGACTGGTACCTAAACTATCCCATTGTTTTAAACTCGCTGCAATTCTTTGTGCATCCCTCTCTCCGTTTTCCTTAGTTATTAAATTAAAAGGATAGAGTCCTATGATATTAGACAAATGCCGGTGACTATGGGGCATTTCTTTTATAGCATCGACCATTAATGTACCGTCTGCTCTTGTATGGAAGTCTCCTAGTGCAATGGCTGCATCCGCCCATTTCTTTATTTCGCCTTTTTTATTCGTTGCTTTTGCCATTTCTTTCAAAGAGAGAAAGAGCATTTTTAAACACATCAGATCATAGTTACTATTGGGTTGCAGCCA
>CAIKTE010000138.1 GCA_903830285.1 uncultured Chitinophagaceae bacterium
ATGAAATCTGTTTATATGAAGAATTAAATTATTGTCCCTTTATTACTTTAATTATTTCATTGACTTTCTTTATACAAAAATTTGCCCTCTATCTTTTACCAACAATTATGAAGATGAGTATCATCTTTACTTCATATTTCTTACATTGCAAGAACACCTAAATATTATAAACCAATTTATTTACATGAGAAAAATCTTAATCGCAGGAAGCATTGTATTGTTTTCGCATGCATTAGCAGATGCGCAAACAAAAACGATCACGGGATTTACTGAAAAATCATCCGCAGTAGAAACAGGTGTCGAACAGAAATTTGATGCACAATTAAGTGCACAAAGAGTAGGCGCTAATATCAAAGAATTATCAGCAAGGCCGCACCATATAGGCTCTGTTGGCGGAAAGGCCGTGGCAGATGCCATTTACAACAAATACAAATCCTATGGCTGGGATGTGAAAATAGAAACCTATAAAGTTTTATTTCCTACACCCAAAACAAGGTTGCTGGAATTAACAGCCCCAACAGTTTATAAGGCATTATTAAAAGAACCTGCATTGAAAGAAGATGCAACATCCGATCAGGAAGATCAATTACCTACCTACAATGCATGGAGTGCCGATGGCGATGTTACCGCAGAACTGGTTTTTGTGAATTACGGTATGCCTGCAGATTACGAAGAACTCGAAAAATTGGGCATTGATGTAAAAGGAAAGATCGTGATCGCAAAATATGGCAGAAGCTGGAGAGGTATCAAACCAAAAGTAGCGTATGAACATGGTGCCATTGGTTGCATCATTTATTCTGATCCGAAAGATGATGGTTATTACCAGGGTGAAGTTTATCCCAAAGGTGCTTTTAAAAATGAATATGGTGTGCAACGCGGCAGTGTGATGGATATGGTAATCTATCCTGGTGATCCATTGACTCCGGGTATTGGTGCCACTGAAAATGCAAAAAGACTGGACAGAAAAGATGCAGTGACCATTTTAAAGATCCCTGTATTACCGATCAGTTATCACGATGCGAAACCATTACTGGAAGCATTGGACGGACCGGTTGCTCCTGATGATTGGAGAGGTGCATTACCGATCACGTATCATGTTGGTCCGGGTAAAGCAAAAGTGCATTTGAAAGTTGAATTTAGCTGGGATCTAAAACCCGCATATGATGTTATTGCCATGATCAAAGGTTCTGAATATCCCGATGAATGGGTGATCCGTGGAAATCACCATGATGCATGGGTAAATGGTGCAGGTGATCCTATCAGCGGACAATCAGCTTTACTGGAAGAAGCAAGATCCATTGGTGAATTAGTGAAGACAGGATGGAAACCAAAAAGAACATTAGTGTATTGTGCTTGGGATGGTGAAGAGCCCGGCTTATTGGGTTCTACAGAATGGGCCGAAGATCATGGAACAGAATTGCAACAGAAAGCTGTTGCTTATATAAACTCTGATGGCAATGCCAGAGGTTTTTTAAGTGCAGAAGGTTCTCATGCATTTGAAACACTGGTAAATGAGATCAGTAAGGATGTGATCGATCCGCAGACAAACGTGAGTGTGTATGAAAGAAAGAAAGCAGCAGAAGTAGTTAGAGCACCTTCTGCTAAAGCAAAGAAAGAAGCGATGGCCAAAAAAGCTTTTTCATTAGGAGCAATGGGATCGGGTTCTGATTATTCTGCATTCATTCAGCATTTGGGTGTGCCTTCTTTGGATTTCGGCTATGGCGGTGAAAGCAGCGGTGGTGAATACCATTCGATTTATGACAGCTACGATGATTACAGAAGATTCAAGGATTCCACTTTCGACTATGGTGTTGCATTAGCTAAAACAGCAGGGCGTGCAGCTTTAAGATTAGCAGATGCAGATGTTTTGCCTTTTGATTTTCGCAGTCTGCAAAAGACCATCAACGGTTATACCAATGAACTGATCGAATTGACAAATGCAACAAGAGAAAATACTGCTGTTGAAAATGAATTGATCAAGAACAAACAATATGCTCTTGCAGCCGATCCGCTTAAAAAACAAAAAATACCTGCTGCGAAAGCAGAAGTACCATTCATAGATTTTTCTCCATTGCAAAATGCATTAAGTGCTTTGGAAAAAAGCAGCAATCAGTTGGCAGATGCATGGACTAAAGCACTTGCCTCTTCAAACGATCATGATGCATTGAATAAAGCATTGTATCAGGCAGAGCAGCAACTACTTTCTGCAAGCGGTTTACCGCGCAGGCCCTGGTTCAAACACACGATCTATGCGCCGGGCTTCTATACTGGATATGGTGTAAAAACAATGCCGGGTATACGTGAAGCCATTGAACAACGCGATTGGAAAGAAGCACAGGAACAAATTAATATAGATGCAGCAGCCATTACTAAATTCGCAGCTTATCTGGATGATACCGCAAAGAAGTAAGATAGTTGTTGATACCAACTGTGGTTTTTCATGGCTACTTCGTTGCGTCGCAATCACTTCATCTTTATAACATTTGGCAACATGGCAAATAAAAGCTGCGAAAATCATTCGCAGCTTTTTATTTATTTAATGCGATGAAGTTGGGGTGAAGTGGTGTCTTTAAAAACAGACAAAGGCTTTCCTTTTTCGCCCATGTAAAATGCTATCAGTACCAAATTTTCTTTTTCATTATTGCTGCCGTTATGATAGGTATTGAACACTTCGGCAAAAGAAGACCCTTCGGATAGTTTCAATGTTTTATGATCCTCAATAGCTACGGTCAATGTTCCTTTCAGCACATAAGCAAAAACAGGAAATAAATGTTTATGCCATCCGGTGGATTTACCCGGAGGGATAGTGACTTTTAAAATAGTTACTTCATTGTTTAAAAAACTGGGATAAACTATTTTTTGCCCGATGGAGGTGGTATCGGTCTTTATCACAGGTTCTATTATAACATCTTTACTGTATTGTGCATGCAGGGTAAAATTTAGAGATAAGAAAAAGATTGTCAGGAGGGTGATTTTCATAAGCAGAAGATATTAAATATCTAATTTACGCTGAAACAATTTATGTACAATGAAAGGTTTTTGTGCAAGATTAACGCAAAGCTTTTTCATTACAGCTATTCCATCAGGATCTATTTGAGCGGTAGTTTTATTAATTTGCAATAAACTTTATTATGAAACAAATACTGGAGGGATATACAGCTTATCATGTTTGGGCCAATGAAATAATTATTTCATTTCTCAAACAGCTTAGTCCCGAACAATTGAACCGAGAGCAACTCAGCAGTTTTACATCGATCAGAAAAACGGTGGATCATATGGTGGGATCAGAACATATCTGGTTGAAAAGGATCAAGGGAGATAATGTTGTTGAAAATAAAGCAGCTGCATTTGAAGACATATCCTCTTTATTGGAATTCTGGATCGATCAATCAAAACAGTTTGCAGCTCTTGTGCAGCTTGCGGATGAAAATAAGTTACAGGAGATCATCGCCTACCAGAACTTAAAGGGAATCCCTTTCGAATCTGCCATCTACAAGATCATCATGCATGTAATGAATCATGGTACGTATCACAGAGGTCAGTTGGTAACAATGTTGCGGGCTGTTGGTTTTACGGATCTCTCTTCAACAGACCTTATTACTTATTACAGATCGGCAGAGTAGTTGATTCTTACTTATATTTATTCTTCAAATCATTATTATGAGATATCGTTTCGCTGAAAAAGTATTGACAGTATTTCTTTCCGTCTTTCTATGTTTGAATTTTGTTACTGCACAGAATATTTCTATCAGTCAGTTGAAATTCATCAGCGAATATGAGATCACACATAATCTTTCTTTTAAAGGAACGACTGTTGGCGGCTTATCGGGTATTGATTATGATAAAAGCAAGCAGTTGTATTATATGATCAGTGATGATCGTTCTGCTGTGAATCCGGCGAGATATTATACTGCTAAAATATTCTTTACGGCAAAGAAGATCGACAGCGTCGTATTTGTTGATGTCACTAGTTTTTTAAATGCAGAGAATAAAACTTATCCTAATTCAAAACAGGATCCTGCAAATACACCCGATCCGGAAGCATTGAGATATAACCCTCTTACAAAACAAATGTTCTGGACCAGTGAAGGAGAAAGAATTGTGAATGCAAAAGACACGGTGTTGGAAAATCCATCCATTACAGTCATTCACCCAGATGGAAAATATATTGATACGTTTCCATTGCCGGATAATTTAAAAATGAAAGCGAATGAAAAAGGTCCACGTCAGAATGGTACACTGGAAGGATTAACATTTGCAGATGATTATAAAACCATGTTCGTTAATCTGGAAGAGCCTTTGTATGAAGATGGTCCCAGGGCTGATATACAAAAGAACAATGCATGGATACGCATATTCAAATATGATATGGCCACTAAGAAAAATACGGCGCAATATGCGTATGAGTTAGATCCTGTGGCTTATCCCGCTATTCCGGAAAACGCTTTTAAGATCAATGGTATTCCGGATATACTTTCCATCGGCAATAATAAAATGCTGGTGATCGAAAGATCTTTTTCAACGGGTCGTTTAGCTTGTACTATTAAAGTCTTTTTAGTTGATCTGACCGATGCAAGCAATATCATGAATACGGCATCTTTGAAAGAGCATCCGG
>CAIKTE010000139.1 GCA_903830285.1 uncultured Chitinophagaceae bacterium
ATGTGACCATTGAACATGTTTATACTGATGTTGAAAATGTAGAGCCTCCACCACCTTCTGTGGTATGTTTAAATCCACTTTCACTAAAAGAATGCTTCATTAAAATTTGTAGAACTGAAAAACTAGAGAAAGAAAGTATTACTTACAAATTCATTCTTTTCGAAACAGAGAATTGTTATTCTATTCGTTTAAACGCAATTACTGAATTTAAAAAAAAGGTTACAGATAGTACAAAAAAAGACAGTACATTTTCTGTTAATCATTATTCTTTGTCAAAAAATGAATTTAAGAACTTGGCTTGGAAAGAAGTTATGAGTAAGATTAAGTCTCAAATAAAAGAATTTGCCAAGACAAAAGAATTTGAACACTCTTCTTTAGCAAAAGCAAAAGCTATCACAATTTTATTTGATGATGGAGATTTGATCAGCCTTAAATAGATTACTCTATACATGATTTGGCAACGGATTGTTGTAATCCTGTATCTTTATTCACTAAGCTTTGCCATGAAAAAAGTTTTACAATATTGCTTCATTTTACTGCTTTTTTCCTGTCAGAGAGAATACAGTCTGGAGAACGGGCAACGTGCGAAAGGTTCCTTACAAAGCGATATCAGCAAAGACTGTTTACCCAAGACCATTGCAGGCAATTATACGCAAGGCATTAGTTTAAATGACAGCAATTTTATTTCAGTTACAGTTAATGTAAAACAAACGGGTCTGTTTACAATTTCAACCGATACAGTAAACGGATATTATTTTAATGCCAGCGGAAAATTTGCTGCTATCGGCATCATACAGGTTACATTAAATGGGAAAGGGAAGCCTGCTGCAATTGGTTCTGATAATTTTAAAGTAAGTTTTGATACAAGTACCTGCAATTTTCAGATCAGCACACTTGCACAAAATCCAACTGCAGCTTATACATTACATGGATCTCCCAATACCTGCATGAACTTTACAATGCATGGGATCTTGGCAAAAAATATACCTTCAACCGATTCCAATTATGTTTCGATCGAACTGGATGTTTCCAGTCCGGGTGTCTATTCCATCAAAACAAATACTGTAAACGGATATTATTTTTCAGGTACAGGAAAAGTAACTGCAACAGGAATTCAAAAGGTCAATCTCAAAGCAACCGGTACACCTATTCAATCCGGAAATGATTTGTTTACAGTTAATGCAATAACAACGAACTGCAGTTTTACAGATACCGTGGTTACTGCAGTTGCTGTAACGAATCCTGATCATTTTCCTCTTACTGCAAACAGTTACTGGAACTATGATAATCTGATGAGCACAGGTGATACATTAAACAGGAAAATTGTTGATTCAGCAATAGTGAATGGCCGATTTTATAAAATAGTAAATGAAACACCCTTAAATGGGAGTCTCACTCAATTTTTATTCAACAAAGTTGATACGAATTATTATGAATATTGTTCAGCAGACCAATATACTACTTCACTAAAGTTCGCACCTGAAATAAAAGCTAATATCCTTTTTCTGAAAGAGAATCTTTCAACAGACAGTTCCTGGGTTTCGGATGAATATATCGGTCCGGCAACCATTAACCAACAGGCGATCTTTCTTCAATACAAATTCACTTGTAAGGATGCCAATGCAACGGTAACCTTGAATGGCAAGACCTTTGCACATGTATATATCATAGAACTGAAACCGCAGGTAAGATCAGCAGTTACTTATCCTTATTCATCAACCGGTGAGATTAAAACCATTTATTATGCGAAAGGTGTAGGTATCATTTATTCAAAAACAATCGTTAATGCTTATATATTTCAGGAAAGGCAAATAAGGAACTGGCAGGTGAATTAGCCCGTATATGCGATAATCTCGGTTAAAACAAGCTTTCCAGCCTTTTTTTTGTCA
>CAIKTE010000140.1 GCA_903830285.1 uncultured Chitinophagaceae bacterium
GACCTACTGCTTAGAAGGCAGTTGCTCTATCCAACTGAGCTACCGAACCCTATTCAGAGGCGCAAAATAAACGAAAAATCGTCAGTCAAACAAGACTGATTCTGCTGATTGCCATTTTGTTAGTAAATCTTCCTGCAAAAATTCATGACAAATCGGTTTACTTTGCCTCATAAAACGATTTGTTTGCATGAATAACTTTCTCAGTATAGATGAACAATGGCTGCATTTTAAGCAGGTTAAAGAACTTTTAGATCAAGATCAGCAATTGACGATCAGTAAGGAAGTGGTCGCCAAAATTGATAAATGCCGTCAATACCTGAATAAAAAACTGGAAAGCAGTGATGCTTTGCTCTACGGTATCAATACAGGGTTTGGCTTTTTACAAAATGTGAAGATCGATAAAGACCAGATCGAACAGCTACAATACAATCTGTTAAAATCTCATGCATGTGGTTTGGGCGAAGAAGTGCCCCCTGAAATTGTGAAACTGATGTTGCTGTTGAAAATAAAATCACTCAGTTATGGTCATAGCGGTGTTCAGGTTGCAACCGTGCAAAGATTGACAGATATGTTCAATCAGGACGTATTACCTGTAATTTTTACTCAGGGCTCTTTAGGAGCATCCGGTGATCTTTCTCCTTTAAGTCACTTAAGCCTTCCTTTGATCGGTCTCGGAGAAGTGTATTTTAAGGGTATTAAAATGCCCACAGCCAAGGCATTTGAACAATTAGGATGGAAACCTATTCAACTGCAAAGCAAGGAAGGACTGGCATTGATCAACGGAACTCAATTCATGAGCGCTTACGGGATCTATTGTTTAAAAAAATCAGAGCATCTTTTAAAGATGGCTGATCTAATCACTGCTTTGTCATACGATGCCTTTGATTGCAGTACAGAAGCATTGAATGTATTGATACATACTATTCGACCACATAAAGGACAGGTGGAAACAGCAATCACCATCAATAAATATTTGGCCGGAAGTGAGATCATATCTCGTAAAAAACAACAAGTGCAGGATCCATACTCATTTCGATGTGTTCCGCAAGTGCATGGTGCCACAAAAGACAGTTTTGAATATGTGCTACAGGTTTTCTTGCAGGAGATCAATTCTGTTACGGATAATCCCAATATTTTCCCTGATGAAGATATGATCGTAAGCGGGGGTAATTTTCACGGTCAGCCACTGGCGCTGACATTAGACTTTTTAGCCATTGCCATGAGTGAACTGGCCAATATCAGTGAAAGAAGGATCTATCAATTGATCAGCGGGCAAAGAAATCTTCCTTTATTCCTGGTAAAAGAACCCGGATTGAATAGTGGTTTTATGATACCGCAGTACACTGCTGCTGGAATTGTGAGCGAGAATAAACAATTATCTACACCTGCCAGTGTGGATAGTATCTCATCATCCAATAATCAGGAAGACCATGTAAGTATGGGTGCTAATGCCGCCACAAAATTATTGCGTGTGGTAAATAATGTTGAAAAAGTACTTGCAATAGAATTGATGTCAGCGGCACAGGCCCTGGATTTCAGAAGACCTGCAAAAAGTTCACCTGTTCTTGAAAAAATATATCATGATTTCAGAAAGCAGGTTTCCTTTAATGAAGTGGACAGGGTTTTGCATGATGATATGGTACAGGCGATCTCTTTCATTCAAAATTATTCAGTCAATTGATCTAGCGTATTAAAACAGTTGTGAAATAAAGAATGCTTTTCCGGGATCCATTGTTGTCAGAAACTGATATTTCGTAAATAAAAAACTCAATTTAAAATTCAACTCTTCAATCCATCTTAGCTGCTCATATCTTACATTTGCTATCCAGAACAAAGAAATATGAGCGAAGAAAAAAGCCTGAATTTTATTGAAGAAATCATTGAAAATGATCTAGCCGAGGGGAAGTATGATAAGATCGTTACGCGTTTCCCTCCCGAACCGAATGGTTATTTGCATGTAGGTCATGCTAAAAGTATTTGTTTGAATTTTGGACTAGCAAAAAAATATGGCGGTAAGACCAATCTTCGTTTTGATGATACAAATCCTTCTACTGAAGAAACAGAATATGTTGACAGTATTAAAGAAGACGTGAAATGGCTGGGCTTTGAATGGGCCAATGAATTATATGCATCCGATTATTTTGAAGCATTATATCAATTTGCAACAGCATTGATCAAAAAGGGGTTGGCTTATGTAGACGATAGTACCAGCGATGAAATTGCAGAACAAAAAGGCACGCCCTCTGCTGCAGGTAAAAGAAATCAATATGCTGATAGAACTGCTGAAGAAAATCAAATATTGTTTGAAGAGATGCGTGCCGGTAGATATCCCGATGGTAGTAAAGTATTACGTGCCAAAATAGATATGGCTTCTTCTAATATGCTGTTGCGCGATCCCATCATATACAGGATCAAACATGCACATCATCACCGTACAGGAGATGACTGGTGTATTTATCCGATGTATGATTTTGCTCATGGACAAAGTGATTCTATTGAAAATATTACACATAGCATTTGTACACTTGAATTTATTCCGCACAGACCTCTGTACGATTGGCTGATAGAGAAATTAGAAATATTCCCTTCACACCAATATGAGTTTGCAAGATTGAATATTACGTATTGCATCATGAGTAAACGTAAACTTCTGCAACTGGTGACCGAGAATTTTGTAAGTGGGTGGGACGATCCGCGTATGCCAACGATCAGCGGCATGCGAAGAAGAGGATTTACACCTGAAAGTATCCGAGAATTCTGCGATAAGATAGGTGTGGCAAAAAGAGAGAACCTGATCGATTTCGGTTTACTTGAATTTTGTGTGCGTGAACATTTGAACAGGATCTCTTTTAGAAGAATGGTGGTATTCGATCCTGTAAAATTGGTGATCACGAATTACGAAGAAGGAAGGGTCGAAATGATGCAGAGTGAAAATAATCCCGAAGATGAAAATGGGGGCAATAGAGAAGTGCCTTTCAGTCGCGAATTGTATATCGAACGTGAAGACTTCATGGAAACCCCCGCTAAAAAATATTTTCGACTGGCGCCAGGGCAAATGGTACGTTTAAAAAGTGCCTATATCATCAAATGTGACGATGTGATTAAAGACAGTGCCGGAGAAATTGTTGAACTGAGATGTTCTTATTTGCCGGAAAGCAAGAGTGGTGGTGATTCCAGCGGATTAAAAGTAAAAGGTACATTACATTGGGTAAGTGTAGCTCATGCAGTTGCTGCTGAAATAAGATTGTACGACAGATTATTCACTGCTGAAAATGTAGATGCTGCTGAAGGAGATTTTAAAGACTATATCAACCCCTATTCTTTACAAGTGATACAAACAGCTTTTGCAGAACCTGCTTTATCTGGATCGAATCTGATTGACAGGTATCAGTTCATACGCAAAGGATATTTTTGTCTGGATAAAGATTCAACTGCCGAAAAATTGATCTTTAACCGAAGCGTTACTTTAAAAGATGCATGGGCTAAAGAAGTGAAGAAGAGTTAGATCTTGTTGATCGGTTTATTAGTTGATTGGTAAGGCAGCACTGAATTTTTATTTTTCTTTTTTTAGTATTTCATCTTCTTAGTTTTCCTCATGAATCTGCAAGAACAATTTTTACAAAATTGGAAAACGGAATTCCCTCATCTGTCAAAAGAGAA
>CAIKTE010000141.1 GCA_903830285.1 uncultured Chitinophagaceae bacterium
AGATCACAAACTCTTTTCGTTCATAGAGTTCTTCGTTGGTCTCTTCCTGTTGTATTTCGATCTCTTCACTCATATATGCAAATGTATGCCATGATTGATCATTGTTATATACTTGACTTTTGTTTAAGTAGTAAGATGTCATGCATAGGCTCTCTAAAGGAGTCCTTCGGACTGGGTGACAATAGGGGGCTTTGTAAATTTCCTTGATCCGCTGAGTCTCAGTGGTTCAATAATCTCATAAATTAATCCCATCCCCGTATTTTCGCATCATGAAACAGGAGATATTCTTTAAAGACCTGGGTTTGCGATCTTACAAAGAATCGTGGGACTTACAGGAAGTTTTATTGAAACAGAATGTTGAAAGGAAGTCGACCGTCAACCGTCCACCGTCGACAGTGGATGACCCACTGCCCACGATCAATCATCTCTTATTTGTAGAACATCCTCCTGTGTACACCTTAGGTAAAAGCGGTCATGTAGAAAATGTTTTGCTTAATGAAGAAGGGTTGAAACAAAGAGGCATAGAATTCTTTCATATTAACCGTGGTGGTGATATCACTTTTCACGGTCCTCAACAATTGGTAGGATATCCTATTCTTGATCTTGATAAATTCAAGACCGATCTCGGCTGGTATTTAAGGAGTCTGGAAGAAGTGATCATCCTCACTATGGCGGAGTATGGCTTAAAAGGAGAGAGAAGTAAAGGTGAGACGGGTGTTTGGCTGGATACAGAAACAAAAGGAAGAGAAAGAAAGATCTGTGCCATGGGAATCAAATGCAGCAGATGGATCACCATGCATGGCTTTGCTTTAAATGTAAATACCGATCTCGATTATTTTAATTTCATTATACCCTGCGGCATTCAAAACAAACAGGTTACTTCTTTACAAAAAGAACTGGGAAAGGAAGTGGATATGAATGAAGTAAAAGAGAAAGTAAAACGCAATTTTGAAATTGTGTTTGATGCTGTGATCATCTAAAACTCCTTGTCGAGATATAATTTATTCTTCTCCTTTAATTTTTCGTCTTCGAACAATTCGAATTTGAACCATCCTGCGTGAACAAAATTTGTCTTGTCTAAAATCAAGTCTGCTTCTTTTACATGCTTTATTTCAAAAAGTAAAGAACCATCCTCTTCCAGAAAAACAATACGGTAATGATGTTCGGTTGCATCGGGAATATTGATTGCAACATAGCCATTGTGATTGGTAAAAATATACGTAGATGGCTTCCATACATATTTCGGCACAAATGGCATTAATATTACATCGTAGCGAGAGATTGCATACAATGTATCTTTTGTTTTAGTGCTGATGCTGTCCTTGAAATTTTTATATTCTGGATACTCTAAAGTCTGTATCAAAGAATCTTTCGTATGGTAATAGATATGGATGAACTTTTTTTCAGGGGGCTTTGCTAAAGTTGTAGGAGAATTCTTCTTCAAGATCTGATTATCTGAACTGATGATATCAGAATTCACTCTTCTTTTTCTTGAAAGGAATGGAATGTCTTCGATCCTGATCTCTTCAGGCTGTCCTGAAATAATCGCGTTAGGCTCTTCTGTAGGAAGGGTTTCTGCTGAAATTGATTTTGATCTGCTGAAAAAATAATTTCCGCCATTCAATACAAAGAAGATACGGTAATAGATCTTGGAATCAGGATGATTGTTCTTATAAACAAAACCATTATCAGGTAATCCTGGTGATTGTGTATTTAAAATTGTGTGGAAGAATTTAAGACTGTCATAAGAACACTGAACAGCAAGCTGGACACATGATACATAAGTATTCTTCCAGTTGATCTTAACTTTTCCTTTGCCAAGATCGGTCACGGTAAAATCAATAGCGGCTGATTGTGCGCTGCTTTTTGAAACAGCACAAAAAAGAAGAATGATCAAACCAAGTATGAATCCTTTTATCCCTTTCATCAAAGCAAATATAATATCGGAGCGCTTATTTAAAAAGGTAAAGTATTCGGCGGTAAAGACAAATTGCCCTGTAACCCGCCACTGTGAATGATCATGAGTTTACTGTTCTCCTGAAAATATTTTTTTTGAATCAGATCATATGCTGCAAATAACAGTTTAGCAGTATAAACAATATCAGTTGGCAATTGCTGTTCATGCCAGATCCTTTTCATGAAATCGATCAATGCAGCAGGATGTTTGGCGAATCCGCCAAAATGATAATCATGCAGCAATGCATATTTTTTTTGTATTTCAATTTCACTCAACAGATCATTCACGTCATTCAGCAATTTTTCATTCTTCATTGAATTGATGCCAATGATCGTTTGAGGCTCTTTTGCTGCTTTGATCAATCCCGCCATCATCGTTCCTGTACCAGCAGCACAAAGAATATGCGTGTAACTATCATCGATCCAATTAAATATTTCGGCCGCTCCTTTTGCGCCCAGTAAACTATAGCCGCCGGTATTTATCCAATACCAATCAGGCTGAGAGAGTTTTTCTTTGATGTTCTTTATGTCTTTAAAATCATTTCTGCTTACAAAGATCAATTGCATCCCGTCTTCTTCGGCTTGTTGTAAAGTGTGCGATAAATGAGCATCTCTTTCTCCTCTGATGATCCCCACGCTTTTTAAACCCGCTTCTTTACAGGCAAATGCTGTTGCTGCGAGATGATTGGAATAAGCTCCGCCAAAACTGGCAATGGTTCCAAAGTCTTTATCGGCGGCATCTTCCAGGTGATATTTGAGTTTGAACCATTTATTACCACTGATCACCGGATGTAATTTGTCGATCCTCAAAACGCTTACCTCGATTGATCTTTCTGTCAATACAGGATCCATGATCGGCTGCACAAACACTTTATCAAATTCAAGCGGGAGATTCATATTCTGCAAATTTATTGGCTGTACTCTTGTGAAACAGTAATTTTGATTTATAAAACTAATAATTATGAAACCCACTTTGGTGATATTAGCTGCAGGAATGGCAAGCCGTTACGGTAGCATGAAGCAAACCCAGTCATTCGGCCCCAGCGGCGAAACGATCATGGAATACAGTATTTATGATGCTATTAAAGCAGGCTTTGGAAAAGTTGTCTTTATTATAAGAGAAGATTTTGCAGAAGCTTTCAAGAATATTGTAGAACCAAAACTGAAAGGAAAAATTGCGACTGATTATGTATATCAGAAATTAGAATCTTTTACTGATGGAAGAACGATCCCTGCCGAAAGAACAAAACCATGGGGAACTGCACATGCCGTATTATGTTGCAAAGGAAAGGTGAACGAACCTTTTGCTGTGATCAATGCTGATGATTTTTATGGGCGCGATGGTTTTGCAAAAGCCTATCAGTTTCTTACAAAGGATGTTGCTGATGATTGTTATGCGATCATCGGATATGAATTAAAGAAAACATTAAGTGATAACGGTAGTGTAAGCCGCGGTGTTTGTGAAGTCGATGCAAAAGGTCATCTTACCGATATCAAAGAACGCACAAAGATCTATCGTAATGAAAAAGGAATCATTACTTATGAAGATGAAAGCGGTTTGCATGAAGTAAGTGAGCACGCCAGTGTTAGTATGAATTTCTTTGGTTTCGCAGCCAATGTGATCAATTATAGTGAGACCTTATTCCATGATTTTTTAGACAAACAGATGAGCAATCCAAAAGGAGAATTCTTCATTCCATTGGTGGTTGACCAATTTGTAAAATCCGGAAAGGGGCATGTGAAAGTGATCCCTACTTCTGCACAATGGTTTGGTGTAACATATAAAGAAGATGCACCGGTTGTTCAGGCAAGCATTGATGCATTGGTGGCAAATGTAGAGTATCCCAATAATTTATGGGCTTAATGGTCTTTCTACAGTATCGATCCCACAATATTCAACAAACACATACAAATGAAAAATCCTGTTCAATTGAACAGGATTTTTTTATTAATATACCCCCCGGTAATACTAATACTATTTTTTATTGAAGGCCTGCACTAAGAATACGCAGTTCTCCATTTGTTTGATCTGTGTTGATCTTTCTACACCCTTCATAGAAGAATGAGATACGATCTTTATTTTTTGTACTGAAGTGTCAGTATCTTTTACTTCATCCAACAGTTTAAAAATATTTTTACTCTTGATGGCAAAAGCCACACCTTCGGCTTGTTTTTCACGTGTACTCAATACACCTATCACTTCGCCGTTCTTGTCTAATACCGGACCACCACTATTTCCCGGATTGGCATTCATTTCTAATTGCCATCTGGTACTGTCGCCGTTAAAACCGGTCTTGGCACTCAGATCACCTTTATTATAAGTAATGTCGTTTCGCGGATATCCTAATGTAAATACTTCTTCACCCAGATCAAGATCGGACTTACGGAAACCATAAGGCAGACTTTTCAAAGCTGTATAATCTTCATCGTCGATCTTTAAAATGGCCAGATCCCTTACCTCATCGCGATAAATGATCTTCGCTTTAAACTCATCATGATTATTATTGATCACATTTGCAAAAGAAGATCCTTTTAAAACGTGGGCATTGGTAATGATATAACCTTTGGCATCGATCAGAAATCCTGAACCGCCACCGGTAAGTATAGCATCTTTAGGAAGCTTAGAATCAACTTCTTTTAATTTAGCACCTTGATATTGTTGATTTCTTTTTACACTTTCAACTTCTCTTTTTAATTCCTGTATTTGATTATTGCTGGCTGGAGAAAGATATAAGGTCAAACCGCTGATCACCAAAGCAATGATACCGCCCACAGAAGCTGCGATGGCAGTAACTTTTTTATACTTGTTATATAATTGGATAACACGGCCCTTTGTACTGAGTTCACCACCTTCATTAATATCTCCGCGTTCAAGCAACTTGGTATGAATATCATGCAATGCATGTTTCATATTACGTTGATCGGAATAACCGTCCATTTGGTGCAGGAACATGTTATGTTCAACCACCATCTGGTCGATCTCCGGGGTATTTTTGCGGAGCTCTTCGAAATACGCTTTTTCGGCCGGCAACATGGTGCCTTCCAAATAACGTTCAATAGCTTGTATTAATATACTGTCTTCCATGGTATTTATTCTCCGATATTATATTGAGCAAAGAACAATTTCTTTAAACGTATCAAACATTTATACTTCTGGTTCTTCGCATTATCTGCATTCGTGTATCCGAATTCTTTTGCTAAGTTCTGCATGTCCATCTTCTTCACATAATATCCTTCCAATAAACTTTTACAAGGCTCACCCAAACTATTCAAAGCCCTGTCCATTATCGCAAACTCAGCATTGCGTTTTTCGTGAATCTCAATGTCTTCTTCAACAGCCACAGTTTCTTCAAAACTGTCAATCTGGTTTGAATATCGGCCAATCTGCTGTAATCGCTTAAGCCAGAGTCGCCTGCATATGGAATATACATACGTGTTAATTTTAGAGGTTAAAACAAATGAATCGCTTTTTGCTTTTTCATACAGCGCAATCATTGCTTCCTGAAAAATATCTCTGGCATCATCATAAGAGCCATTGTTATTGAGAATGAACGCCTGAACCATATTAAAATTGTCCTTATACAGGGTCTCGATGGCCTTTGAATCATTGTTAGCCAGTCCTTTTAATAATGCTTGTTCAGTAAACTCTGCTTTCACTATCTCTTGTTTAATACTTGAAGAGGGATAAAAGTAACCCAAAAAGGGGCGAAAAAAAATTTTTCAAAAAACTTTCAATCAGAGGGTTACTTTATAGGTCATGCCGGTATTAACTTCAAAATTCACTAACAACAAAAAGCTCACAACAATGAAAAAATTTATCGCAATTTTAGCTGTAGCAGGTGTAATGACTGCTTGCGGCGGTGCAAAGACAGAAGAAGTTAAAGTTGATTCTGCTGCTGCAAAAGTAGATACAGCTGCTAAGAAATTAGATTCAGCTGCTGCAAAAGTAGATTCTGCTGCTAAGAAAGTTGATTCTGTAATCAAGAAGTAATTTAATATCAACTACCATGTGTGTTAGGTAGTGAAGAGCCAGCTTGCGGCGAAGGTAGTTGAAGTAAGAGTTTTTCATATGGCAAGCAATCGTTAGAGGCCGTTCCGTTTCCACGGAAGGGCTTTTTTCATTTATACCATTGATCAATACCTTTTTCGGAACTTCTTTTGGTCTTGTTCGTACCAAGTCCGTTAATTAACGGACTTGGTACGAAGGAGGTACGAAGAAGAGACCTGTAAAACCGGTAAGGGTTATCTGAAAATGGCAAAGGCTTACTTTTAAAGAGGCAATAGTATTTTCCATCAGGAAGTCCCAATTCTTCTGAATACAATTCAAGAATACGGCTCAATGTTAACGGTTTTTAAAACTAAAGCCCGTTAGTTTTAGAAAAATATCAAAAATAAATTGGGCAGCATTCAATCAATCCTTATTTTTGGAAAGTAATGAAACAGACCATCGCAAATACATTCTTTTACTTTTATTTTTATTTCTACTTTAAAAATAGTAGCCGGGTTGTATTTGCAAAAGCATAAGAGATTAACTAAATCAACATACAGTCCCGGCAAAAAAGCCGGGATTTTTTTATTTTATGGCAACAACGAAAGTATCTATTCAGGGTTATGAAGGGAGCTTCCACCAGGTGGCGGCACAACAATATTTTGGTAAAGATGTGGAAGTGATCCCCTGTGCTACATTCAGGGAAGTGATCAAGATCGCATCCAATAAAAAAGAAAGTAACGGCGGTGTGATGGCCATTGAAAATTCCATTGCCGGAAGTATCCTGCCCAATTATACTTTATTACAGAAAAGCAGTTTGAAGATTGTTGGTGAAGTATACCTGCCCATTAAACAGCATTTATTGGTGAATCCCGGTGTGAAGCTGGAAGATATCAAAGAAGTGCATTCGCATCATATGGCCATTCAGCAGTGCATGGAATATTTAGATAAGTATGATTGGAAATTAGTGGAAACAGATGATACGGCATTAAGCGCCAAACATATTCATCAGCATAAGAGTAAACATATTGCAGGTATTGCCAGTAAACTGGCTGCAGAATTATTTCAATTGAATATATTGGTTCCCAATATCCATACGCAGAAAAACAATTATACCCGCTTTCTAATGCTGCAAAGACTGGATGATGTACTGCAAATTAAAGATGCCAATAAAGCTTCTGTAAATTTCGAAACAGATCATTCAAAAGGAAGTCTGGCAAAGGTCCTGACAAAGATCGCTGACGGCGGAATCAATTTAAGCAAACTGCAAAGTTTCCCAATTGCAGGAACCAATTTCAAATATAGTTTTCATGCAGATATGGAATTTGAGAACACAGATATATTCAATGCGGTGATAGAAGAGATCAAACCATTAACGGCACAAATAAAGATCTACGGGGTGTATAAAAACGGAAACCCCCTAGCCCCCTAAAGGGGAGATAGCAAAAATTAATTAATAATCTATATCAGATATATCATGAGTTCAGATGTTGCAAATAAATCGAATGCTTTTCCAACTACCCCTTCAGGGGGTTGGGGGGTCTCAAAAAGATTAGAAGGCATTGGGGAATATTATTTTTCTCAAAAGTTGAGAGAAATAGATGAACTGAATAAACAAGGAAAGAATATTATTAATCTTGGTATCGGTAGTCCGGATCTGCCACCGCACCCTGATGTAATTAAAGTATTGCAGGAAGAATCTGCAAAGCCCAATGTACATGCTTATCAATCATACAAAGGTTCCCCTGTGCTGCGCAAAGCAATGAGTGACTGGTATAAAAAATGGTATAATGTAGATCTGAATATCGATACAGAGATTTTGCCGCTGATAGGAAGCAAAGAAGGGATCATGCATATCTGCATGACTTATTTGAATGATGGCGATGAAGTGTTGGTGCCTAATCCCGGTTACCCAACTTACAGAAGTGCTGTGAAATTGGCGGGGGGAGTTTGTGTTGATTTTGACTTGCTGGAAGAAAATAAATACGAACCGGATTTTGAAGCATTGGATAAGAGTGATCTGTCTAAAGTGAAACTGATGTTCGTGAATTATCCGCAAATGCCAACTGGTAACAATGCTAACAGATCCTTGTTTGAAAAGATCGTAGCATTTGGAAAGAAACATCATGTTCTGATCATTCATGATAATCCTTATAGTTTTATTTTGAATGAAAATCCAATGAGTTTACTTTCTGTTGATGGAGCAAAGGAAGTTGTGCTGGAATTGAATTCATTAAGTAAGTCTTCTAATATGGCGGGATGGAGAGTGGGCATGTTATGCGGCGCCAAAGAAAGGATCGATGAAGTATTAAGATTCAAAAGTAATATGGACAGTGGCATGTTCCTTCCTTTACAACTTGCTGCTGCAAAGGCTTTGAGCCTGGACAAGAGTTGGTACGACAGTATCAATAAGATCTACAACGAGAGAAGGGTAAAGGTCTTTGAATTATTGGATCTGTTGAATTGTGTTTATTCGAAAGATCAGGTAGGCATGTTTGTTTGGGCAAAGATCCCTGCAGAGTATACAGACGGATATGCAGTAAGCGATGATGTTTTGTATAACAGCAATACATTCATTACACCGGGAGGTATTTTTGGATCGGCAGGCAATAATTATATACGTGTCAGTTTGTGCGGAAGTATAGAAAGATTTGATGAAGCAATTGTTAGAATAAAAACTAAAAACTAAAGAAAGAAAAACTAAAATAATTGGTGCGATGAGCAGTCAACAAGATAAAAAAGATAAGGATTTCTCAATCTCCCCTTTAGGGGGGCAGGGTGTTATAACTATAGTTGGTGTGGGATTGATCAGTGGTTCTTTTGCCATTGCCTTGAAGGAAAAAGGATTTGCCAAACATGTGATCGGAGTAAGCAGAACAGAAGCGAGTGCCAAGAAAGCATTGGAACTGGGCATCATTGATGAGGCATTGCCATTGGAAGAAGCGGTTAAGAAAAGCGATTTTATTTATGTGGCTATTCCGGTAGATGCAACGATACCCGTGATGCAGCAGATCATGGATCTGATCACCGATCAACAAATTGTTGCTGATGCAGGTTCTACCAAATACGTATTGTGTGAAGCACTGAAAGATCATCCCATGCGCAAGCGCTTTGTGGCAACGCATCCAATGTGGGGAACTGAATATAGTGGTCCCGAAGCTGCAGTAAGAGATGCATTCATTGGTCGCGCCTGTGTCATCTGTGAAAAAGAAAAAACGGATGCTGCTGCTGTTGCAACAGTTGAAAATATTTATCGCGAATTGGGAATGAATTTAATTTATATGGATGCAGAAAGTCACGACAGGCATGCAGCTTATGTCAGTCATATTTCACATATCACTTCCTTCGCCTTGGCCAATACGGTATTGGAAAAAGAAAAAGAAGAAGACGCCATTTTTGAATTGGCGGGTGGTGGTTTTGAAAGCACAGTGAGGTTGGCAAAAAGTAGTCCGGCCATGTGGGCACCTATATTCATGCAGAACAGAGAGAATGTGCTGGATGTTTTGAATGAGCATATTGCTCAGTTAAGAAAGTTTAAAGCCTGTTTGGAAAAAGAGAATTATGAGTATTTGAATGAGTTGATGAATAATGCGAATAAGATAAAGCGTATTTTGAAATGAATGGTTTCACACGAAGAAACTAAGATAGCTAAGGGCGCAAAGGGCTGTCTTAGTGTGCTTGGTATCCTTTGTTTCTTTGCGTGAAATATAAGATGCCGGATGTTCTGAAAGAATGCCACAAAAATGGCATGAAACCCAATGCCGGCAAGGAAAACAAAACAAATAGCTGTAAAGGATTTTAATAAATTACCTTTGCGCAAATTTTTAATAAAATATATGACAACATTTAGTGAGTTAGGATTGAATGAGAACTTGGTAAAAGCTACAGATGCTTTGGGGTATGTGAACCCAACGGCTATTCAAGAACAAGCAATCCCTGTACTGTTAAGCGGTACTAAAGATTTAATAGGTTTGGCGCAAACCGGAACCGGTAAAACAGCGGCATTTGGCTTGCCATTGCTGCAATTAGTGGATGAAAAACAAAAACACCCTCAAGCATTGGTGGTTTGTCCAACACGCGAACTGTGTATGCAGATCGTGACTGAAATAGAGCTGTTCAAAAAATTCATGCCCGGCATGAGTGTAGTGGCAGTATATGGCGGTGCATCCATTGGATTACAGATACGTGACCTGAAAAAAGGGATCCAGATCGTGGTGGCCACACCGGGCAGATTGATAGATCTGATCGAACGTAAAGCCATTCACCTGGAAAAGATAAAATATGTGGTACTCGATGAAGCAGATGAAATGCTGAACATGGGTTTCAAAGATGATATTGAATTTATTCTGGAAAATACACCCGAACGTGAATCTACCTGGTTATTCAGTGCAACCATGCCTGCTGAAATTCGCAGAGTAAGCAAACGTTACATGAAAAGTCCGGTTGAATTAACGGTGGGCAAAATGAACACTGCCAATAAGGATATTGATCATCAGTATTTTGTTGTGAACGGACATCAGCGTTATGAAGCATTGAAGAGATTGATCGATTTTAATCCCGGTATCTATGGTATCATTTTTACTCGAACTAAGATAGATGCACAAAATGTTGCAGAAAAATTAACCAGAGATGGTTATGATATCGATGCATTACATGGTGATCTCACACAGCAACAGCGCGATAAAGTAATGGGAGAATTCCGTGAAAAGACTTTACAGTTATTGGTAGCAACCGATGTAGCAGCAAGAGGTATTGATGTAAAAGAAATAACGCATGTTATCAATTACGAATTACCCGACGAGTTGGAAGTATATACCCATCGCAGTGGTCGTACAGGCCGTGCAGGCAGTACCGGTATTTGTATGAGCATTGTGAATAATAAAGATGTTTATAAAATTAAGCAGATCGAAAGAATGGTTCAGGCTTCTTTTCATAAACTGGAAATACCAAGTGGTAAAGATGTTTGCCGCAAACAATTTAATGCAGTAATGGATAAATTGTTGAACACAGATATCAGTCATGGTGATTATGAAACCTACTTACCAATGTTGCAGGAAAAGTTTGCTAGTGTTACCAAAGAGGAAGTATTGACAAGAGTTGCAGCAATGGAATTTGATCGCTTCCTGAAATACTATGAGAATGCAGGTGATCTGAATTTGAGAGAAGTTCGCAGAGAAAGAAGAGAAGTTTCGCCTCGTGACGGACAATCATCAGATAGAAGAAGAGATAGCAGAGACAGAGATGGGGGAAGAGGAGACAGCCGTCCGCAATATGCAGCTGGTGGCAGTGGTGATTATGCAAGACTGTTCGTGAATCTTGGTACCAAAGATGGTTTTTATAAAGCGAGCTTTTTACAATACATATTGGATCTGAGTGATCTGAAAAAAGAAGTATTGGGAAAGATCGATATGAAAGAAATGAATAGCTGGGTAGAAGTTGATAAGAAAGTAGCCAATCAAATGGTGAAGTCCATTGACGGTAAAAATTATCGCGGCAGAAAGATCAGAATGAATGATGCAAATTCAAGATAGTGGTAAGTGATAAGTTGTAAGTTTTAAGTACGCGATTAATAATGCATTGAACTTAAAACTTATTACTTAAAACTTATAACTCATAACTCATAACCTAAAACTCAAATGGAACAGACAATCGAACAGAAACAAAACATTTTAGATGTGTGGAACAAACGTCCACTTATAATTAGTGGTCCTTGCAGTGCAGAAACAGAAGAGCAAGTGATTGCAACAGCTACGCGTTTGGCAGCTACCGGAAAAGTAGATATGCTACGTGCTGGTATCTGGAAACCTCGTACACGTCCCGGAAGTTTTGAAGGCGTTGGTACAAAAGGTTTGCCCTGGTTGCAAAAAGCAAAAGCATTAACAGGATTGCCTGTTTGTGTGGAAGTGGCTACCGGTAAACAAGTAGAAGATGCTTTACATTTTGGTGTGGATGTTTTATGGATCGGCGCAAGAACAACTGTAAACCCTTTCAGTGTGCAGGATGTAGCTGATGCATTGCGTGGAGCTGATGTTCCTGTATTAATTAAGAACCCAATTAATCCTGATCTTGAATTATGGATCGGTGCATTGGAACGTGTAGGCAAAGCAGGTATTAAAAATATCGGGTTGATCCATCGTGGTTTCAGTTCTTACGGAAATACAGAATATCGTAATGCTCCGATGTGGCATTTGGCAATTGAAATGAAAAGAAGATATCCTGATATGCTGATGATCAATGATCCTTCTCATATCTGTGGTAACAGACATATGCTGCAAGATGTTGCTCAAAAAGCCATTGATCTGGATTATGACGGATTGATCATTGAAAGTCATATCGATCCGGATAATGCCTGGAGTGATGCAAAACAGCAGATCACACCTGAAGCATTGGGCGAAATGATTGGCAATATTCTTTGGAGAAGAGAAGATGTGGCTTCTGAAGAATATCATGCTGCACTGGAAAAATTGCGCCAGCAGATCAATCATCTCGATGACGAGTTGATGCAGATCATTGGTCAGCGTATGAAAGTGGCTGAAAAGATCGGTACTTACAAGAAAGAGAATAATATCACCATCCTGCAAACCAATCGCTGGAACTCGATCCTGGAAAGGGCATTCGCGAAAGGAGAGAAACTGGGATTAAGCAAAGAATTCATCACTAAATATTTTGATGCAGTGCATATGGAAAGTATCAATCATCAGAATAAGATCATGAATAGCTAGTAAAGATGGATAAGCAAACTTTTAAATTTTCATCCTCTTCCACTAACATCTACTTCGCGAATGGCATCAGTCATCTCAAAGAGATCATCGATGTTAAACATGCTGTATTCATTACGGATGAAAATATATTCAAGCTTCATCAAAAAAGATTCAAGGGCTATAATACTATCGTATTAAAAGCCGGCGAAGAATTTAAAACACAGGCAACAATTGATTCTATCATAGAACAACTGATCGCTTTTGAAGCCGATAGAAAAACGATTCTGGTTGGCGTTGGCGGTGGAGTGATCACAGACATGACCGGCTATGTTGCATCTATTTATATGAGGGGCATACAGTTCGGTTTTGTGCCAACTACTTTACTGGCATTGGTTGATGCAAGCATTGGAGGTAAAAATGGAATTGATGTTGGAGTGTATAAGAATATAGTTGGCGTTACACGTCAGCCCTTCTTCATTTTGCATGATCTGATTTTCCTTAACACTTTGCCTGAATCTGAGTGGCAGAATGGTTTTGCAGAGATCATTAAACATGCCTGTATTAAAGATGCAGCTATGTTCAAAGAATTGCAAAAGCATGATCTGCAATATTACCGTAGTAAAAAGAAAGAGCTCTGTTTTTTGATTCAACGCAATGCGAAGATAAAATTGAATGTAGTGCAGAAAGATGAGTTTGAGCAGGCTGACAGAAAGCTGTTGAACTTTGGACATACACTGGGCCATGCTTTGGAGAATCAATATGAATTATCACATGGGCAGGCCATTTCAATCGGCATGACCTATGCTTCGGAGATCTCTAAAACTGTATTAGGTTTTAAATATACCGAATCAGTGGTAGAATTATTAGCACAATATGGCTTGCCTACTTATGCAGCATTCAATAAACAAAAGGTTTTTGCTGTGTTGAAGATGGATAAGAAGAGAGCAAGAAAAGAAATGAATTATATTCTCTTGGAGAAAATAGGAAAGGGGATCGTTTTACCCATCCCTTTAGATGATCTTGAAAATCTTATTTCAAATTTGTAAATCCCATCATTGAACAGGGCATGATTGTAACCGTACAACCATCCATATTAACAGGAACGATCCATGCACCGGCATCTAAGAGTTCCATGCAAAGGGCTTGTGCTGCGGCTTTGGTGAGAAAAGGTAAGACCATCATTCATAATCCCGGAACTTCAAACGATGATAAAGCAGCTTTAGCGATCATTAAAGAAATGGGTTGTGAATGGTCGATAGAAAATGGCGAATTAAAGATCGACAGTAACAATGCTTTTATTCACTCTCAACTCCCGACTTCTGACTCACGACTCTTGACTATCAACTGTGGCGAAAGCGGATTAAGCATCAGAATGTTTACCCCGATCGTTGCATTGAGTAAAAATAAAATAACCATCAATGGTGAAGGAAGTTTATTAAAACGTCCGATGGATTTCTTTGATGAGATATTACCGCAGTTGAATGTGGCAGTTAATTCCAATCAGGGAAAACTTCCTTTACAAATAACCGGCCCATTAGAACCAAAGAATATTGAAATTGACGGCTCATTAAGCTCACAGTTTTTGACGGGCTTATTAATGGCGTATGCTGCGGCTGAGGCAACAAATGTTAGCATTAACGTTATTGATCTTAAGAGCAAACCTTATGTGGATCTGACTTTGAAAGTGATGCAGGATTTTGGTTTGCATGTTCCTGAAAATAACAATTACGAATCATTTACATTCCATCAACCGATCAACCAGTCAACCAATCAGCTAATCAACTATACTGTTGAAGGCGATTGGAGTGGTGCTGCATTCTTATTAGTAGCAGGTGCCATTGCAGGAAATATTACGGTTAAAGGATTAGATGTAAATTCAACACAAGCGGATAAAAAAATATTAGAAGCTTTACAAGATTGCGGATGCATATTATCTATCAGTGATGCTGAAATACATGTTGCTTACCCCCCTTCAGGGGTCAGGGGGTTTCATTTTAATGCGACTGATTGCCCTGATCTGTTTCCTCCATTGGTTGCATTGGCAGCTTATTGCAATGGAACAACTGTGATCGAAGGGGTGAGCAGATTAGCACATAAAGAAAGTAACCGTGCACTGACCTTACAGGAAGAGTTTGCAAAAATGGGAGTGGAGATCAAATTGCAGGATGATCTGATGATGATCAAAGGATCTGCCTTGAAAGCTGCAAGAGTTCATTCACGTCACGATCATAGAATTGCAATGGCATGTGCAGTAGCTGCATTGAAAGCTGAGGGCGAAACGATCATTGAAGAAGCAGAAGCCATCAACAAATCTTATCCCGATTTTTATGAGCACATAAAATCATTGGGTGCTTCTGTATCTTTATAAGCGTAAAACAATCAACTAGTAAACTAATAAACTATTAAACCTTGAATTCATTTGGACGCATATTTCGTGTAAACATTTTTGGAGAATCGCATGGCGAAAGCGTGGGAATCAATATAGATGGTATTCCTGCAGGATTGCCTTTAAGTGTGGATGATTTTTTGATAGATATTGAAAGAAGAAAAGGTGGAACACAAAAAGGAACAACACCCAGACAGGAAACTGATCTTCCTATATTCAAAAGTGGATTGTTCAATGGAAAAACAACAGGGGCACCTTTGACAATATTATTTGAAAACAATAATACACGCAGCGGAGATTATGCCAAACAAAGAGATGTGCCTCGTCCCGGTCATGCAGACTTTGTTGCACATAAAAAATTTGCAGGAAATGAAGATTATAGAGGAGGCGGACATTTCAGTGGTAGATTGACTGTTGCCATTGTTGCAGCAGGAGTGATCGCAAAGAAATTATTGAATACTGTAAAAGTTGAAGCAGCGATCACAGAGATCGGCGGAGAAAAGGATATAGATGCGGGCTTACAGAAAGCCATTGATGCAAAAGATTCTGTAGGTGGAATTGTAGAATGTAAAGTAAGCGGCTTGCCCATTGGACTCGGGGAGCCTTTTTTTGATAGTGTTGAAAGTTTGATCAGTCATGCAGTATTTGCCATTCCTGCAGTTCGCGGAATAGAATTCGGAACAGGGTTTACGGCAGCAAAAATGTTTGGTGTAGAGCATAATGATGCGATCATTGATGCAGAAGGAAAAACAAAGACCAATCATGCTGGAGGTGTTGTAGGAGGAATAACTAATGGAAATGAGTTGTTGTTCAGAATAGCGATCAAGCCAACTTCATCCACACCCAAAGAACAGGAAACGTTTAATTGGGAAACTAATACCATAGAAAGCTTCTCAGTAAAGGGAAGACATGACCTATGCATTGCATTACGTGTGCCTGTAGTGCTGGAAGCAATGACAGCGATGGTTTTGGTTGATTTGATGTTATTGGAACAAAGAATACCGAGGATAATTAAGAATTGATAATTAGTAATTGAAAATAATGGAATTGATATATCATGTTACTTCTAAACAGGAGTGGAAAATTGCGAAACAAAATGGATTTTTTGAAGCGCCGTCTTTAAAAATCGAAGGATTTATACATTGCAGTCAGGCGCAACAAGTACAAGGTGTCTTGGAAAGATATTATAAAGGGAAAACCGATCTGGTGAAATTAGTAATAGATACCACTAAGCTGACTCATGAATTGAAATATGAATTAGCACCATCAGTAAATGAAGAATTTCCGCATGTGTTTGGTGTGATCAATGTAGATGCAGTGATCGATGTTGTTGAAATCAATTGATGGCAAACTGTTTGAGTAGAACTTTGATATAATACAAATCATCAGCTACTAAATAATATTTATGCATTCCTATATCATTAATGCTTCAATACAAATTGTTCCCATCGTTCAGGATAAACATCCATACGAGTGGGTGGATGAAGCTATTGCCATCATTGAGCAATCGGGAATAAAATATGAAGTAGGGGCATTTGCAACTGTGATTGAAGGAAATTATGATGCAGTGATGAACGTGATCAATGATGTGAATGAATATTTATATTCTAAAGGTTGCCATGAATGGATCACCAATGTACAGATCCAGATCCGTAGTAAGGGCGATATGACAGCAGACGAAAAAACAGATAAATTTAAAAAGTAAGGGCAAGTTTTATTTAGTTGCCTTTTTCAAGTCTTCAAAACTAAGATCCAATATTGCAAATCTCTCAGGGTTAGGCCAGCTGAAATGCCACCATTCTGTTTCGAGTGGTTTAAATCCAAAACGTATCATCGTTTCTTTCAGAAATGTTCTATTGGCTAAAACTTTTTCAGGTAATGCCGTAAAGCTCTGATGTGCAGAATCAGTAAAATTATCGAAATCAGTACCCATGTCTAATACTTGATTTGTCTTCATATCCAGGATAGAGAGATCAACCGTAGTTCCGCGATTATGTCCGCTTCCTTTAGAAGGATTGGCAACATATCTTTCATCATGAACCAGTTCCCAGAATTTTTTAGTAACTGCGTAAGGACGATAGGCATCAAATACTTTTAATCCCAATCCTTTTTGTTCCAGGTATTCTTGTACCTGATTGAGTGATTTTGCCACTGGTAACCGCAAAAAACTAAAATCGGTATTTGCAGGATACATCTCCTGCTTCATAAAGTTGTTAAGGCTGGCATAGCGTAAATCAAGGATAATGCGTGGGTTGAGGCGGGATATATCTACCATTATTTGGTTAGAATCCAATACAGTTGTGGATCTGTATGTTTTTAGGCTTCTTATTTCCGATAAGCCATATTCATTTTTTGGCAAGGTATTTGGCTTGAAGGCACAACTATGTGCAAAAACAATAGCAGCAAATATGGTGGTTATCCGAAGGGTTTGTTTATTTTTCATGCTAGTTTTAGGCGGTTATTGGGACAAATTACAAATTCATTTGCTATGAAGCAGCTTTTCAGTCTTGTAGTGGCTTTCTGTGTTTGTACTAATGCCCAAACTCAAAATGACACGATCGTATTGCCTAAACCCAAGACTATTATTGGGATTGCCAGCTTTTACAGTTCAAACCTGGATGGAACCAAGACTTCAACAGGGGAAATATTCAGAAACAGTAAAATGACAGGCGCAAGTAACCAGTTTAAACTGAATAGTTGGGTAAAAGTGACCAATTTGCGTAATAACAAAGTGATTAAAGTTAGAATTAACGACCGGATGCATGTTAAAATGGCGCATAAAGGGAGGGTAGTGGATCTGAGCAGAACAGCTGCAAAAGAACTCGGTTTTATAAGTCGCGGCTTAACCCGGGTTAAGGTGGAGGAGATAACAAATGCACATATTGATTAAAAAATGTGGATTATTAAATTATTAAAGAAATCTTAATTTTCATAAAATCAAAATCAGCCTGTATTTTTGCCCAACTCAAAAAACTAACTTATGAAGAAAGTTCTCTTGTTATTAATAGCTGCGGGAATAGCGGTTACATCGTTTAGTCAGGAATCCATCGCCCCAAGCTGGAAAAAAAGACCAACATTGGGTATTAATTTTTTCCTTAAAGATTTTATATCTCCCGATATAATTGGTCATGAAGGATTGGGTCTTTTCCTTAGAGGAAAATATCCTGCTATCAATACGATGAGCCCGGGTTTTGGTATTCAATATTTGCAGGGACTTTCTGAGTATATCGATTTTTCTGCTAATTTGAATAGTTCATTTTTGAAATACACATTTTATGATGGCAGTAAAGCACAGAATGATCAATTCTTATTAGAAACAAGTGCTGCATTGAACTTCAAGCTGTTACCAGATAATTATGTTGTAGACCCTTACGTTACAGTAGGTGTAGGTGCTTCTATGCTGGCAGGAACCTATTTTGGAGCTTACGCCCCAGTGGGTGCAGGTTTTCAATTTGCTTTAGGAGACGGTGCTTTCCTGAATCTTCAATGGTTATATAATCTTCGTGTTTCTGATAATACGAATTATAATTTCCAATATTCATTAGGTTTCGCTTCTCCACTTACAGAAAAGAAACAACCTAAACTGGCTCCTTTACCAGTACCACCGCCACCAGTTGTTGAAAAAGATACTGACGGTGATGGTATCGTTGATAGCAAAGACAAATGTCCTACTGTTCCTGGTGTAGCTAAATATGATGGTTGTCCTGTACCTGATACAGATGGTGATGGCATCAATGACGAAAATGATAAATGTCCTACTGTAAAAGGTTTGGCAAGATATAATGGTTGTCCTATCCCTGATACTGACGGTGATGGTATCAACGATGAAGAAGATTCTTGTAAAACAGTACCGGGAGTTGCACGTTATCATGGCTGTCCTATTCCTGACAGAGATGGTGATGGTGTAAATGACGAAGAAGACAAATGTCCTGAATACCCTGGACCTGCTTCAAATCATGGTTGTCCAGAATTGAAAGAAATTCATGCAGAAAATATCCTGTTCGCAAGAGACAAAGCGATCCTGACCAAGAAAGCTACTGATGAGTTAGATAGAGGTGCTACACTTCTTAATACCAAATATCCTCATACAAGTATCTTGATCGATGGATATACTTCAAACACAGGTACGGCTCAGCATAATCTGGTATTATCTCAAAAAAGAGCTGATGCAGTAAAAGCATACTTAGTGAAGAAAGGTGTTAGTGCAGACAGATTAACTGCAACAGGTTATGGTATTGCTAATCCGGTGGCTGATAACAAAACACAGGCTGGAAGAGATCAGAACAGAAGAGTTGAGTTTAAAGTAAAACAATAATCAGTTAAGATTATAGCTAATAAAAAATCCCGCTCTTGTAGCGGGATTTTTTATTTAAATAAGATGGAAGAATGAATATAAGTTTTAGAAAAAAGTAAAGCTTATATTATTTCTTTCAGTTTTTCTATCACAAGATCGATCTCTTCCTTTTTATTGTGCTTACAGAAAGAGAAACGAACAGTGACCTGATCGAGATTGTTATTGATCGCTCTGATAACATGACTTCCTGCATCAGCACCACTGGTACAGGCACTTCCGCCTGATGCACAAATATTGTTGATGTCTAAGTTGAATAAAAGCATTTCACTTTTTTCGGTCTTGGGAAAGTTTACACTCAATACAGTATATAAACTTCTGCCCATTGGATCTCCATTGAAACTAATATTTGTAAAATGATCTTTCAGTTGCTGAAGCATATACAATTTAATGCTGCTGATGTATTCACTATCTATTTTAAAATTCTCTGAAGCTATTTCCAATGCTTTGGCAAAACCAACAATGCCATATACATTTTCTGTTCCTGCTCGCATATTACGTTCCTGTGCACCGCCATGAATGAAAGGTTGTATTTTCACTGTTTCACTCACATATAAAATACCGGCCCCTTTTGGTCCGTGAAACTTATGCCCTGCACCTGTAATAAAATGAACCGCTGTATTTTTAAGGTCAAAGGGAAAATGACCAACTGTTTGCACTGTATCGCTATGAAAAATTGCATGATATGTTGTACAAAGGTTTCCAACTGCATTGATATCTAGCATATTCCCAATTTCATTATTGGCATGCAGCAATGTGACCAAACATTTTTCTTTGCTTTCAGACAATAATTTTTCAAGATCAACCAGATCAATATGCCCATCGGGTAACAGGTTCACAAAACTCAATGAAACCTCTCCGTTCTGATGCAAATAGTCAACGGTATGTAAGCTAGCATGGTGTTCAATTTTTGAGCTGATGATATGTTTGCATCCAAGATCCCTTACTGAAGCAAGAATGGCTGTATTGCTGCTTTCTGTGCCTCCGCTGGTAAAAAATATCTCTGCCGGATGCGCACCTAAAGTTTTAGCCACAGATTTTCTAGCATTCTCAATAGCCATCCTGCTTTCTCTTCCGTAACTGTAAATGGAAGAGGGATTGCCGAAATGAGTGGTCAAATAGGGCATCATGGCTTCCAGTACATGCGTATCCAGAGAAGTAGTTGCGGCGTTATCTAAATAAATTCTTTTCACTATAATAAATTATTCCCTTTATGGGTTGCAAAAATATAAAATCCTGCCGAGGCAGGACTTTATTTATGGATTTACTGATTTTTATTAAAATCATGACAGTTCTGTAATATCTGCCATCATGCGTTTCGCTATATTATTGGATGTGGTTTCAAAATTACTTTCTGCATAGATGCGAATAATGGGTTCTGTATTACTGGTGCGCAAATGTACCCAGTCTTTATCAAACTCGATCTTTAGACCATCTTCGGTATTGATGGGGTTCTTCTTATATTTTTCTTTGATAGCTGCAAATATCTTTTGAACATTCACACCTGCTTTTAATTCGATTTTATTTTTACTGATAAAATAATCAGGATAAGTATTACGTAATTGCTTGGCAGATTTTTTTTCTTTGGCCAGATGAGTCAGGAATAATGCGATGCCGATCAAAGCATCACGACCGTAATGGAGGTCTGGAACAATGATCCCGCCATTGCCTTCACCGCCGATGACAGCATTTACTGCTTTCATTTTATTCACAACATTCACTTCACCAACAGCACTTGGGAAATATTCACCACCATGTTTCTCGGTAACATCCCTTAAAGCTCTTGTAGACGACATATTGCTTACTGTATTTCCTTTGCGATGCTGCAATACATAATCTGCTACAGCAACCAATGTATATTCTTCGCCAAATAAACTGCCGTCCTCACAAACAAAACATAAACGATCTACATCAGGATCAACTGCAATACCCAGATCTGCGTTTTGTTTATTTACTTCCTTGCACAATTCAGTAAGATGTTGGGGTAATGGCTCGGGGTTATGTGCAAATTTTCCATTCACTTCTTCATTCAAGACAGTGAAATCTTTTACACCCAATGCTTTTAATAATAGTGGAACTGCAATGGCACCTGTACTGTTAATGGCATCAACTATTATTTTGAATTTACGTTTTTTGATCGCTGCAATATCCACCAAAGGATAATTTATTACAGCATCAATATGTTGCTGCAAAAGGGTTTCATTAGTTGTATAGGAACCTAATTTATCAACGGCTGCAAAATTATAATCATCTGCCGCAGCAATTTCTAAAATGGTTGCACCGTCATCGCCACTGATGAATTCTCCTTTATGATTCAATAATTTTAATGCATTCCATTCTTTGGGATTATGACTGGCAGTTAAGATGATCCCACCTGCAGCCTGTTCAAAAATGACTGCCATCTCTACAGTTGGGGTGGTACTTAACCCAAGGTCTATCACGTCCAGTCCCAATGCATTCAATGTGCTGATCACTAAACGTTGAACCATTTCACCACTGATCCTTCCGTCTCTTCCAAGGATTATTGTTTTATTGGATGATTGTTTTGATAACCATGTGCCGTATGCGGCTGTAAAACGAACAATGTCTAAAGGGCTTAATGTATCCCCCGGTTTGCCACCAATTGTTCCTCTGATACCTGAGATGCTTTTGATCAATGCCATATATCTGTTTTTATATTCGAGGGTTTGCAAACATACCAAAACAAGTCGAAAAGATAAAAGATGTTCTAATAATTGGCTGTAACAGAAAGTGGAAAATAAATCTCATCGTTTCTGTTATTTTATCTGACTTACATTTGCAACACAAGCAGAAACATGCCCCACAAGACCTGGTTCAAAGATTGGTTCAGTTCGCCTTATTATCATTTATTGTATAATAACAGAGATGATGAAGAAGCGTTCGATTTCATAAAAAAACTTATTGAGCATATGCATCCGCAACCAGGAGCGAATATGCTGGATGTTGCCTGCGGAAAAGGAAGACATAGCAAGGCATTGGCTGAAATGGGTTTTGAAGTAACGGGCATTGATATCTCCTTTACTTCCATCGATGAAGCGAAGGAATCTGAAAATGAAATGCTTCATTTTTACCAGCACGACATGCGATTGCCTTTCTGGATCAACTATTTCGATTATGCATTTAATTTTTTTACCAGCTTCGGATATTTTAAAACAAGAAGGGAACATGATAATGCCATCCGTACCATTGCACAAAGTTTAAATCCCAATGGGTTTTTTGTGATCGATTACCTGAATGTACATTATGCTGAAAATAATCAGGAAAAAGCATTTAATAAAGAGATAGAGGGTATTCGTTTTCATATCAGTAAATGGCACGATGAACAGCATTTTTTTAAACAGATACAGGTAACGGATTCTTCCAATAATGCATTGAAACATTTATACACGGAGCGCGTTGCAAAATTTTCTCTGGGCGATTTTACAGAAATGCTGGCCTATCAAAATATGCAGGTACAGGAGGTATTCGGCGACTATCAATTGGGAAGATATGATGTACACAAATCTCCGAGAATGATCATCGTTGCAAAGAAGGGTCGCTAGGAATTAAATTATGCGGCTGCTGATTCCACAATAATTTATTTTCTTCCGGTTTGATTAATTTAAAAGGCTTTTCAGTTTTATCTTTTTCAGGCAAACTTTGACTATCAAATTGTTCCAACCGTTTTTTTGATAAAGCAAGTAACATAGCTTTATAATTCAAAGAGTTCATTGCATTTGGCATATCATCATAAAAACTGCTGTCGGGTTTTGCAACGATCATATTATCAGGTCCGCCTTTATACAAATCAAATCCTTGCCCGTTATTTCCAATTTTTACAGCATCAAAAGGCTTTATCGCTAAGGCATTCGGCATTGGATCGATAGTGGTTATTTTGGGAATGGCAGAAACAGAAGGTTGTTTGAGTACAAAATTGGGTTGAGCAGAAACTGTTACAAAAGAAAAAAAGGCGAAGAGAATCAATAGTTTTCTCATAGCATTATTCTTTGAAATGATTGATATGATGAAATTACATTATTCTATCCGAAAAAGCAGAAAGAGGATCAAAAAATTGAAGATTTAACAATCAGCAAACTTTATCTTTATTCTCAAATGCATACGAATATCATTTTAATGGATTTTATAGAGAGGATATGGCTGTTGATAGATCAGGCAGATACCTGGCTTTTTCTGCAGATCAATTCTCATTGGACCAATTACTGGCTGGACATGATCATGCCCTGGTGGCGTGACAGCAATACCTGGATTCCATTGTATCTTTTTATGATCTTATTCCTAACACTCAATTTCAAAGGCAAAGCCTGGGTATGGATCTTATTTGCGGTGATCAATGTTATTCTTACCGACCAAACAAGCAGTCACCTGGTCAAAACCTTTATTCAGCGGTCAAGACCCTGTGCGGATGAATATTTACAGTTTCATGTGCGTTTATTGTTGGATCATTGCTCCGGCGGATACAGTTTTACTTCTTCTCATGCAACCAATCATTTTGGTTTTGCTGTTTTTGTTTTTATTACCTTGAAAGATGTATTGAAACAATGGAAATGGTTATTTATTTTCTGGGCTGTAAGTGTTAGTTACGGACAAGTATATGTTGGCGTGCATTATCCTTTGGATGTTATAGGCGGAGCATTACTGGGAACATTTTTTGGCTTTATGATGGGAAGGATATTCAATAAATATATTGGAGCTTTGGATCATCTTCCTCAAACAACTGATACATGATCAAAAAGAATACAGCCATTCTTATTTTTGCAGCTTGCGGTATTGCCTATCTGCTGGGGATGTTCTGCATTCCTTTGATGGACATTGATGCAGCACAATATGCATCCATCAGCCGCGAAATGCTGGAAAGGAAGTCTTATCTGCAATTTTTTGATCTGGGTAAAGATTATCTTGATAAACCACCGATGCTGTTCTGGTTATCGGGATTAAGCATGAAGATCTTTGGTATCCATGACTGGGCTTATCGCTTACCCTCTTTCTTTTTTGCGTGGCTGGCAGTTTATTCCACTTATCGATTGGCATTATTATTCTATAAAAGAGATATCGCATTATTGAGTGCATTAGTGCTGGCTTCTTCACAGGCCATGTTTTTAATTACGCATGATGTAAGAACAGACACGATGCTGATGGGCTGGGTGATATTCAGTATCTGGCAATTGGCAGCATGGTTCCAACATAAAAAATGGATCAACTTCTTGTTGGCATTTTTAGGTATTGCTGGAGGGATGATGACGAAAGGACCCATCGCATTGATGGTCCCAGTATTTGCATTAGTGCCCCATTTTATTTTAAGAAGAGAATGGAAACAATTCTTCCGTTGGGAATATATTCTTGGCATCCTCATTATTGCCATTGCCTTGATACCGATGAGTATTGGATTGTATCAGCAATACGATCTGCATCCGGGTAAATTAATTAATGGCGATCCCATCAATTCAGGGCTTCGGTTTTACTACTGGACGCAAAGTTTCGGCAGATATACAGGAGAGAATCATTTTAAGGAAATGAATGATTTTACTTTTCTCTTGCAAAACATGCTTTGGAGTTTCTTACCATGGATCATTTTCTTTTTGATCGGATTATTGCTGGATATCATTGGTGTAATTCAGGATAAACTGAAGATCTCAAATAAACAGGAATGGATCAGCACAGGCGGATTTATCATTACTTATTGCATTCTGGGAAGAAGTCAGGCGCAATTACCGCATTATATTTTCATCGTATTTCCGCTGGCTGCTATCATCACGGCCAAATTCTTATACCGCTTATTATTTACGCATGAATTAAAGACCTGGAAAAAAATATTATCAGGATTTCATTTTTTTATATTCAGCTTGTTATGGATCGCAGTGGTTATTTTATTAGTCTACCCTTTTGCAAGTATCCCAAAATATATCGGAGGAATAGCCGCATTATGTTTAGTGATCATGTTTGCGATATTCTTCTCCGAAAAAGTTAAACTTCCTCATTTATTGACCATTAGTTTTTTTACGATCATCGGTATCAATAGTTTTCTGGCCACAGCATTTTATCCTGCTCTTTTGCCTTATCAGAAAGGATCAGCATTTGCCGATTATATCAATGAAAACAATATCGATAAAAATAAAGTGGTGATGCTGAGTGAGAATATCGGTCACTCTTTTCATTTTTATTCGCAGCATATTTATCCTAGCAGGTCATCCAATCAAATTCAAATAGGAGATCTGGTCATTGCACGTAAAGACAGTTTACCCATCCTGCAGCAAAAATTCTTCCATATACAACTGATCAAACAGATCAACAGTTTTGGCGTAACGGGATTAACATTGCCTTTCCTGAATCCGGCAACGAGAAGTAAAGAATTGGATCCTTATGTGTTGGTTGAAATAAAATAGACCATAGTCCATGGTCTATGGTCCATCGACTATAGTCTTCCGTTACCATTCAAACGAAGCATAATTTTTCGGGTTATCTAACCGAAAACTCTTTTCATCCCCATTCACTTTTGCGTGAATGATATTGATCTGTTTTTCCTGATAGTCATATAAGATACTCGTATTCACCTCTATCTTTTGAACAGAAAAAACATCAGGCACTTCAAAATAGACCCAGATACTTTCCTGATTCTGTTCAAAACCCACATAATGCAGATTCATCGGTTTACCATTTGCCTTTCTCTGCAGTTTGTTTACAATATAATTA
>CAIKTE010000142.1 GCA_903830285.1 uncultured Chitinophagaceae bacterium
AGAATGCGCTGTCGTAGGCTTTTAATTTGTATAAAATGAGGGCATATGTATCGGCAAACCCTGCATACATGCCGTCCATGCCTTCTTTAAAACCCTGATCTCCGAAAAAGAATTGAGAACTGTATTTTGAAGGATTGGCTGTTATGTTCTTAATGGCTACTAAAGATTGAAATGAAATTTGTCTTGCCATGTCCAGATCTTCACCGGGTTTATCTAATGTTTCGCCTGAAAGTGTCCATGAGATTGTATTGTATAGGTTCGTTAATTGATTCTGATCGCTTACGAGCTTTACATATTTATTAAAATTGGTCCAGTCTTTTTTGGTAGCATAAGCATTAATGATGCTGGTATAAAAATTGTCTCTCGTTGCTGTGACTGTATCTTTAAACTTCGAATAAAAAGAATCCATTTTGGCGATCATTTGCTCAGGTTCTTTGGCAGTTCGGAAATCCATTTGAGCTTTTTGTTTGGCATATATACCTGTTGGATAAGCTGCTAATATCTTCGCATCAGTTTTTTGTTGCTCATCTTTCATTTTCAAAATGAGGTAAATAGTATTCGCGTTCATCCACTTCGATTCGTTATTGGTTGCTAAACATGTTTGAGCATATTCCAGCATTTTAGGTTTTGTTGAGTCTTTATTTTCTCTGTATGCAGTATTTAGATACACTAAATAGTATTTGTCTTTTGCAGATTCGTTCGTTTTGAATTCAGCTTCATATAGTTGTAGGATATCTTTAGGCGTAACTTTTAATTTAAAAAGAAATGTACCGTAATTTAATATGGTTGCAGTTATTGCATCGGTAAATGGGAACATCTTATTATCCTTGTCAAATAAAGTAGAAACATATCCTTTATCATTATTATTATCAAGCACTTTTCTGTTTTCATCAACAATTCTTGCAATAAAAACAGGTGTGGAATCCGGCACTTTAAAAGAAACTTCATAAACAGTACCTGTCTTTTTTAGGGGATATTGTATATCAGCATAAGGTTTAGCCATGAAAATGATCTCGATCTTTGATTTTTCAGGGATCAATAAACCTTTGGGTGCAGCGTAGATATAAGTGTTCAGCATTCCTGCTTTGGGAAAACCTTGTTTGGAAGTTAGTTTCCCGCTTTGCTGGGCTGACACAGTTAAACTGCTAATTACCAGCAATAAAATGAGTAGTTGTTTCATAGGATTTTTATTTTAAATGTAAGAATATTTTAAATATGAAAGTTCAAAATAATGTTAAGAAATTTTAAATGTGTTTAAAAAAACTATGAGTGATGCTATTGGCAGGGGGGCTTGAAGGGTAGGACGGGTTAATTAAAAATTATGAATTAGTTATTAAGCATAATTCCTAAAAGATCAGAAAGTACAAGTGTGCGACCCTCCATAGCTGTCTTTCGGACAAATGCTGCCCCATTCATCAACTAAAGCGGACTACATAAAAAATCATCAAACAGTTCTATTATCTTCGTAGCAACACCATAAAAAGCAACGCATGAAACTTTTGGCCAAGTATTTTTTATTGTTTTCACTTTTCACTTTTCACCACTCACTTTTTGCACAGATCCCCGTAAATCATAACAGCGCGGATATTTTTATGCAATTAAAGAAGATGAATGTGCTGGGCAGTGTATTATACATTGCGGCGCATCCGGATGATGAGAATAACTCGTTATTGCCTTATCTGGCCAAAGAAAAATTATACCGTACCGGTTATATGAGTTTGACCCGTGGCGACGGGGGACAAAATTTAATCGGCAACGAACAGGGCATTGAACTGGGATTGATTCGTACACAGGAATTATTGGCTGCCAGAAGAATGGATGGCGCAGAACAATATTTTAGCCGTGCCTATGAATTTGGATTCAGCAAGAATGCAGATGAGGCATTGCGCATCTGGGACAGAGAACAAGTCTTGAGCGATGTGGTTTGGGTGATCCGTAATTTTAAACCCGATGTGATCGTCACACGTTTTCCAGGAGATGCAAGAGCAGGCCATGGACATCATGCAGCCTCTTCTATTTTAGCCAATGAAGCATTTAAAGCTGCTGCAGATCCAACCAAATTTCCGGAGCAATTAAAATATGTAAGTGTATGGCAGGCAAAGAGGATCTTATGGAACACGTTTAATTTTGGTGGGGCCAATACAACAAGTGATGATCAATTGAAGATCAATGTGGGTGGATTAAATCCATTGCTGGGAGAGAGTTTTGGAGAGATCGGCGGTGAAGCAAGAAGCATGCATAAAAGTCAGGGAACAGGGAGCCCAAGAAGACGTGGACCACTGTATGAATATTTTTTGACAACGGGTGGTGATGCACCTAAGAACAGTTTGATGGATGGGATCAATATTGACTGGAGCCGGATAAAAGGTACTGAGGCAATTCAGCAAAGCATCAATAAAATAATCCATGATTTTAATTTTGAACATCCTGAAAATTCAGTTGATAGTTTGGTTGAATTGTATAAGAGTATTCAAAGGATGATGGATCATGGTGTTTGGTGGACAGAAAAATTGAAGGAGTTGCAAGATATCATTCTCGAATGCAGCGGCATTTTTGCAGAAGCCACCAGTGATAATGAATATGCGGTGAGAGGAGAGAAAATGAATATCAACTTTTTTGTAAACAAAAGAAATAATGCCAAAATAAGTTTGGAAAGTATTTCCATGTATTCTGCAGAGACCAATTCATTTGATTCAACTTTGAATAATAGTCTCCCGACCAATCAAAATATCAGTTTTAATAGATCATTTATTGTATCCATCAATAAAGAATTAACGCAGCCTTATTGGTTAGAAAAACAAATGAATGGTGTGGGAATGTTCAATGTGGATGACCAGAAAATGATCGGTCATGCAGAAAACGAACCTGCCTATACAGCAAAATTTGTTTTTAAAAGCAATGATATCAGTTTTATCGTCAACAAACCCTTGCAATATAAAGTGGTTGATCCAGTAAAAGGAGAATTGTATGAGCCGGTTGTAGTGATAGCGCCTCTCATCGTTTCTTTATCTCCCGATATCTTACTCACCAATGTAAAACGGGCCGATAAGATCATTTCCAATCCTGTTTTGCAGTTACAGTATAAATCGAATTTTGCCGGCAATCAGATCCCTGTCAGCATTCATTTAAAGCAAGCCGACTCTGTTGTGTATTCAAAAGATACAGTGATAGACTTTGAAACAGGAAAGATCCATCAGTTAGTATTGCCATTGAAAAAACTGTACAATAAAAATCTGGATCCGCATATTTCAGCAGCCATTGAATTAATGGTGAATGGAAGCAAACATGTGTATACGCATTATTTGCGTGCCATTAAATACGACCATATTCCGGATATACATTACATCTATAAAGACAATATTCTGGTACTGAATGATGAAGTAAAAGTGGTTGGTAAAAAGATCGGGTATATCATTGGAGCAGGAGATAAAGTGCCTGATGCTTTGGAACAATTGGGTTACGATGTGAAATACTTGGCAGAAGCGGATCTGGCGGATGAGAACCTGAAACAATTTGATGCCATTGTGGTGGGTATCCGCGCATACAATATTTATGAATGGCTGACCAATAAAAATGATGTGTTGAACCGTTATGTGGAAAACGGTGGTAATTTAATTGTGCAGTATTTGAAGAGTAATCTGGTGGGGTCAAAGAATGTAAAAGTTGGTCCTTATAAATTCTTAGTGAACAGCAGCTCCCGTGTTACAGAAGAAGATGCGAAGGTGAATTTTATTTTGCCGGATCATTCTGTTTTAAATTATCCCAATAAAATAACAGTTGCTGACTTTAAAAATTGGGTGCAGGAGAGAAGTACGTATCAGGCTGAACAGTCAGACCCTCACTTTGAAACCCCAGTAAGCATGAAAGACAGCGGCGATAAGGAAGAAACCAAGGGCAGTCTGGCCATTGCAAAATACGGCAAAGGAAATTTTGCTTATGTAAGTTTGGTCTTATTCAGACAATTACCCGCCGGGAATGCAGGTGCATATAAGATCATGGCTAATTTAATTGGATTACCGAAAAATAAATAAGATGCAACAACGCAGAGGAATCAGTATCGGTTTATTGGTAGTTCTAGGAATTATTTTAGGGTATTTTTTGAAAAATGTTAAGATAGGTCTGATTATTGGATTGGGAATTGGGTTATTGAGTGGTAGTTTATTGCGGGGAAGAAAATAATGCTTGATCATATTATTTCAACACCAATGAAACAAAACAACAACTTGCCATTCTTTTCAAGCTGGCGCCACCTATACATTTTTGTGATCGTTTTTTTGGTCATACTCATTATCTTTTTTGCCTGGATCACTAAATATTTTTCATGAGCCAAATAGACTGGATAGTACTCTGCATTACTTTATTCGGCATCATCGTGTATGGCTTATATAAAAGCCGTACCACTAAAAACATGGATGGCTATTTCTTATGTAACCGCTCCATGCCATGGTATTTGATCTTACTCAGTATCATGGGCACGCAGGCAAGTGCCATTACCTTCTTATCAGCACCCGGACAGGCTTTCACAGATGGGATGCGATTTGTACAGTATTATTTTGGTCTGCCCATTGCGATGGTCATTCTTTGCATCACATTCGTTCCCTTATTCAGTAAACTAAAAGTTTTCACAGCTTATGAGTTCCTGGAACAACGCTTCGATCTGAAAACTAGAACATTTACTTCCTCCCTGTTTTTATTATCGAGAGGGCTATCAACAGGCGTAAGTATTTATGCACCTTCCATCATTCTATCTTCCTTATTTGGATGGGATATTTTCTGGACCAATATTTTCATGGGGGGCTTATTGATCATTTATACCGTAAGCGGGGGGGCTAAAGCTGTTGCCTATACACAGCAGTTGCAACTGGTTATTATTTTCATCGGCATGTTTGTAACGGGTTATTGGATGATCCATTTACTGCCATCCGGTATGGGTTTCATGGATGCATTGAAAATAAGCGGCAATGGTGGAAAAATGAATGTGATCACTACAGGCTTTACAAATAAAGGATTTGACTGGAAAGACAAATACAATATCATCAGCGGTGTGATCGGCGGCTTCTTTCTGGCATTAAGTTATTTCGGCACCGATCAATCGCAGGTTGGAAGATATTTAACTGCTAAAGATGATAAGGCCAGCAAGACGGGCTTATTGATGAATGGATTGATAAAAGTGCCCATGCAATTCTTTATTTTATTACTGGGAGCTTTATTGTTTACAGTGTATCAATTCAAAGATCAACCCATATTTTTTAATGCCGTACAACAACAAAAATTACTGAACAGTAATAAAAAGGACTCGGCGATCGCATTGGAGAATCAATATGCTATTGTTAATCAGCAAAAGCAAAATGCGGTAGCAAACTGGAAGAATGATGAAGTAAATTCCAAGCAGGAATTGAAGCAACTCAATACAAAGAGTGATGCATTACGTGGCCAATACAAAGCATTGATCAAGTCCAATGACGTGAAAGGAGATGACAATGATACCAACTATATTTTCCTTCGTTTTGTGATTGATTATTTGCCCAAGGGATTGGTGGGTTTATTGATCGCCATTATTTTCCTGGCTGCATGGGGTTCCATTGCAGCTGCCTTGAATGCCCTTGCAAGCTGCTCAGTGGTTGATTTTCATCTGCGATTCAAAAAAGATCATTTGCATCCTGACAGATCAGATGAGGAAGAAGAAAAGCATTACCATATCTCGCGGTATTATACATTGGCATGGGGAATATTTTCTGTGATCGTTGCAGAATTTGCAAGCGGGATGGGTAGTTTGATAGAAGTAGTAAATATCATGGGATCACTTTTCTATGGTGTGATACTCGGAATATTTTTAGTTGCCTTTTATTTAAAGAATATAAAAAGTAATGCAGTATTTATTGCAGCCATCATTGGTGAATTGATCGTGATCACTGTTTTCTTCTTAGATAAATACAATATCATTGGACTTGGATTCTTATGGCTGAATGTGATCGGCGCTTTGACTGTTGTTGTGCTGAGTTGTATACTGCAACAAATAATGGGAACACGGATGACGCAGATATAACGGATGTTCGCAGATATTATTAAATACTAAAGGGTTCTTTTTTTCGACGGGTCTTGCTTTGCCATGAATACACTGTAAATAACAATGGATGTTTCTATCACTTCATAAACAACTGTGTAAGGGAAACGGTTTACTTTGCCTTCTCTAACAGGCGTTTCATAATATGAGTATATATGGGGATTGCGATGCAGCCTTTCATAAAATGTATCCAACTCATTTAAAAACTCCAATCCTAAACCTACTCTTTGTAATTCATACCAATCGTATGCTTCTATAATTTCTAAAACTGCCAAGGGACGGACTTCAATCTTATATTGCATGTCTCTTTTCTTTATTCAATGCCATATCCTTTACTTCATCCCAACTGTATGATGGTCCCTCACCGCGAATGTATTTTTCTCGTTCAGATTGTATCAACCTTTTTCTTTGGGCATCAGTGTCCATCTCGTCTTCAAAAAGAGTATAGATAGCTTCTGCTTTTTTATCCTCGATTGTATCAATAAAATCATGCAGTTTTTTACGGATGCCTATTGTATTCATAATAATCGTGTTTAAACAAATCTACTTTTTATTTTTGATTTTGAGTAATGGGAACAGGGATACCTTTAAAACGACGCAACTACAGTTTGATTCTGAAATTAATTTGCTTTAACAAACGGCCATTCTTTATTTCGCCTTGATTTGATCATAAATGCAATGATTCCCAGTGCAGTTACAGTTAATCCGCCCAGCATCATATTTCTTCCGGTACTATATAAAACAAAGCCCCAGATAAGAATGGCAAGTATGGCAGGTAAAGGATATAGCGGCATTTTCCAGGGAAAATGTTTCAATCCTTTTTGTTTAGTGAGTAAAATTAATCCAACAGCTTGTCCGATGAATTGAATGAGGATACGCATGGCTAATATGGCATCGATCACATCTTTCAACTTAAATAATAAGCTGAATACAAAAGCTACAGCGCCCAATACCAATAAAGAGATATGCGGAAAATGTTTGGTAGGATGCAGTTTTGCAAACACTTTAAAAAAAGCACCATCTGCCGCTGCTGCATAAGGAATACGGCTGTAACCAAGCGTTGCAGAAAATACGGAAGCAAATGCCACCCATAAGATCAGGAGCGTTGCAATATTTGCAGCAGTAGAACCTGCAAGGGTTTGCACAAATTCACTGACAACAAATTTGCTTTGCTGGATTTGATGCAGTGGTAAAACGGAAGCAACACTTACGTTCATAAGCA
>CAIKTE010000143.1 GCA_903830285.1 uncultured Chitinophagaceae bacterium
ATTAATCGCTCTTTGCATAGATCATATTTATACTGATTTGCTAAGCTTTACCAAGTGAACAATTCGGTGAACAGATATAGATGATATTTTGAAACCCTTGCTATTAGGGCGTTTCAGCGATTGTGGATACTCCCAGCGGGATCACTTAAAACAAATAAAACCTGCTTTTCAGCAGGTTTTATTTGTTTAGTACATCTACTTCGATGGATGTATTTTATTTCTTCAATGGTTTTAAGATTCCATCCTCTTCAGCTTTGTTCAGCAGCAATGCGGTATATTGTTTAGAAGATTTCTCGATACTGGTTGGATTATACACTTCACTCTGGCAAGACCAGATGGTAGCTTCACTTGCAGCATCAAACAAATTTGTTTCCAGGAAATAAGTCTTATCAGTGGTATAATAACCCGGGTTCGTATATCCCCATCCGCCATAAGCACCACCATAATAGCCTCTGTATCCACCATAGAATCCCGGAGAATACATCGTTGTTGTACCGGGAACATACCTTGTTTCAGAAGTTTTATCTACTACGGAAGTTGTCAAGATAGCATCAGCACCTGCTTTTCTGATGATCTCCAAGGCTTCGTCTTGTGTAACTTTTTTACCTGCAGCTACAGGAGGGAACTTATCGATGCTTTTAATGGCAATATATCCATGTTTTTCAGCAGCAGCTGCCATTTCATTTTCCATTTTAGTTCTCAACTCCAGTTTACTGGTGATCACAGAAATGAAAATGGTCTTATAGGTTTTATTGGCGGTAACTGTCTTATCACTATTTGTCCATGAACTTGTTGTTCTCATAGAAGGACTGCAGGCGACCATAGACACTATCAATGCCAGCGATAAAAAATGTTTTCTCATAATTTGTATAATTTTAAATTTATGTACTACAAATATAAGCAGCTTATTTATCTAATAGATATTGTTATTGTTTTTTGGGAGCTATTTCGCCTTTCATTTGCTGTATAAATATAAAGAATAAATTAGTTGAGAAAACAGCACGCTACCTAAGTTACCGTCATAGCGAATCATGTACAGAGAAAATTATCGTTAACGAATGCATCAACATGCTCCGATGCGTCGGGGCCATGAAGAATTCAGGTTTCATTTTTTCATACTCGCTGCACATGGTTCGTGATGAAGGAACTCCCCAAAAAACAAGGAGAAAAACCCCGGTTTGTTTTGCTTTTGCTTTGGTCTTCTTTTGGTCTTGCTTTGGTCTTGCTTTGCTCATACAAAAGAAAAGCAAAAGGAAACCAAAAGAAGACCAGAATAAGAGAAGAACAAGACCAAAACAAGACAGGCAGGAAACATTCATAAAATTGGAATCCTATCTGCAGAAAAAGTAGGGAAATTACCGGTTTGTTCGGTTCTTGTTTGGGTCAGCTTTGCATCAGCGTTGGGCTATGTTCGGTATATACCGAACAAGAACCGAACAAGACCCAAGCAAGAGCGTAAGACAGAATCAGTTTTACATAATTCAAATCAAGTAAACTATTATTTCTTGTAATAAACTAACTACAATAATATTGCGGATTATTTTTCTATTTTCTATTGTTCAATTCAATTCTTAAATACTGTAGACCACAGTAATATTGTTTTAGAGTAGTTTTACAATATAATATTTTTATTATGAAAAATTTACTCTTAGCGCTATTTCTATCAGTATCATTCGCCGCATTTTCTCAGTGCGAAATATTAAACCGTGTTTCTCCTGATGGATCGATGCAGTATTATATAAAGCCCGTAAATTTTTACTGGACCAGTTCCAGTTCCTTAAAAGGTGGCATTGTTACAGATAAAGAAAATTATTTTCTGGAATTAGAACCTATCCCTTTTCCCGCAAAACCTGCGGGCAATAAATTAAATAAGGG
>CAIKTE010000144.1 GCA_903830285.1 uncultured Chitinophagaceae bacterium
ATATTTTATCGATTTTACTATAAACTTCAGGTTCATGTTCTTTCACCCATGCTAATTTTGCGGCAGTGAAATTGCCTGGAGAATTTAATAAATGCTCCAAACATTTTACTTTACCGATCTTTTCAAATGCAGCATCGCCGTAAGGAACGGCGCGACTGTCGCACCAAATGATACTGTTTCGCAAAACCTTTCCTTGTTTATCTATCAACACTAAACCATGCATCTGATAAGCGATGCCGATAGCCCCAATATCTTTCGGATCATATTTTCCGCTGGCATTGGATTTTTTAATCGCAGCCTGAACATCGCTCCACCATTGTTCGGGAGATTGTTCGGCCCAACCTGTTTGCAGAGATATAATTTCAGATTCTATTTCGGGGTATTGTGCTGATGCAATTGTTTTTTGTGTGGCGGCATCGATCACTGAAACTTTGATGGAGGATGTACCTGCATCTATTCCTAATAATAACATGATTCAATATTTACTTTCTTTGTAATACTTTTTTTACGGCTGCAATAATATGAATGTCATCCAATCCATATTTTTTCATTAATTCTTCGGGGGTACCGCTTTCTCCAAAACTATCGTCAACAGCAATATATTCCATCGGTACCGGGTCGTTTTTAATTAATAATTGCGCTATGCTGTCACCTAGTCCGCCTAAGCGATTATGTTCTTCTGCACTTACCACACATCTTGTTTTGGCGATCGATTTCAAAACTGCTGCTTCATCCAATGGTTTAATTGTATGGATATTTATTATTTCTGCATCAATTCCCATTTCTGCTAATTGTTCCCCGGCTTTAATAGCTTCCCAAACTAAATGGCCTGTTGCAATAATGGTAACATCTTTCCCTTCATTTACCAGCCAAGCTTTACCTATCTCAAATTTTTGATCTGCATCTGTAAATATCGGAACAACAGGGCGACCGAATCTTAAATACACAGGCCCTTCAAACTCAGCAGCAGCAATAGTTGCAGCTTTTGTTTGATTATAATCGCAAGGGTTGATCACCGTCATTCCAGGCAACATTTTCATTAATCCGATGTCTTCCAAAATTTGATGTGTGGCACCATCTTCGCCCAATGTTAATCCCGCATGTGAAGCTGCGATCTTTACATTTTTATTTGAATATGCGATTGATTGTCTGATCTGATCATAGACTCTTCCTGTGCTGAAATTTGCAAATGTACCGGTGAAGGGTATTTTACCTCCAATGGTCATTCCTGCAGCAACACCTATCATGTTTGCTTCTGCAATTCCTACCTGAGTAAACCGATCAGGAAATGCTTTGATAAAGTCCTGCATCTTTAATGAACCAATTAGATCAGCGCATAATGCCACTACGTTTTCATTACGTTTACCCGCTTCCAATAAGCCTGCACCAAAACCCGAACGTGTATCTTTTTTTTCTGTGTATGAATACTTTTTCATGAGAATGTTTAATTTTTAATAATCCCCTAACCCTTCTTCCAACTGTGCCAGTGCGGCTTTCAGTTGATCGTCGTTTGGCGCAACACCGTGCCATTTATGACTGCCCATCATAAAATCAACGCCATAACCCATTTGTGTAGGCAATAAAATGCAAACAGGTTTCCCTTTACCCAAATGTTCAGATCTTATTTTCAGCAATTCTGCAGCAATAAATTCTACATCATTTCCTTTTTCAATTTCAACAACATCCCAACCAAATGCTTCGAATTTTGCATGCAGATTTCCCAGCGACATAATTTGATCAACCGGTCCATCAATTTGTTGTCCGTTATAATCTATGGTTGCAATATAATTGTCTATTTTATGATGTGCCGCAAACATGGCAGCTTCCCAATTCTGACCTTCCTGTAATTCCCCATCTCCATGTAAAGAAAAAACTATTGATGGGTCGTTGTTTCTTTTTTTTGTAATTGCTGCACCGATGGCAACAGACATGCCTTGCCCCAATGAACCACTCGACATGCGAATGCCGGGTAAATGCTCATGAGTGGTAGGATGACCTTGTAATCTTGAATTTAATTTTCTGAAACTTGCCAGCTCTGCCTTATCGAAATAACCTGCATGTGCTAACACACTATATAATAATGGAGAAGTATGACCATTGGACAAAAAGAATAGATCTTCGTTTTTTCCATCCATATCAAAACCGGGCTTGCGATGCATTACTTTAAAATAGAGGGCCACTAAAAAATCTGTGCAGCCCAATGAACCGCCCGGATGGCCTGATTGACATCCGTGTACCATTCTTACAATATCTCTTCTAACCTGTGATGCTATTTTTTTTAAATCATTATTTTCTTTACTCATTTTTCCATCAATTATTTTATGCAAACTTCTTTGCGTCTTCTAAAAATTTCGCTAATCCGATATCAGTTAAAGGATGTTTCAATAATCCTAAAATTGAATCCAACGGACAAGTGCAAACATCAGCTCCAGCTTCAGCACATTTTATAATATGCAAAGCATTTCGGATAGATGCAGCCAGGATTTCTGATTTAAATCCCTGAATAGAATAAATGTTTGCGATCTGTGCTATTAATTCAACACCATCCCAACCACTGTCGTCAATTCTTCCGATGAAAGGTGAAATATAAGTGGCGCCTGCTTTTGCGGCGAGGATTGCCTGTCCTGCAGAAAAGATCAATGTACAATTTGTTTTAATGCCATTATCACTAAACCATTTAATGGCTTTGATACCGTCTTTGATCATCGGTACTTTTACCACAATATTTTTGTGAATGGCTGCTAATTTTTTCCCTTCTTCAACAATACTGGCAAAATCTGTTGAAATCACTTCTGCACTGATATCCCCATTCACCATTTCACAAATGGTCTTGTAATGTTGCATCACAGCTGCCGATCCTTTAATTCCTTCTTTGGCCATTAAGGAAGGGTTGGTGGTAACCCCATCTAAGATCCCAAAATCATTGGCTTCTTTGATCTGCGCCAAATTCGCAGTGTCGATAAAAAACTTCATTTATTATTATTTAATGATTACAATTTACTTTTTCCATAAATGTTCCATAGACTCTAAGGTTTTTCCTTTTGTTTCGGGAACAAACTTCCAGATGAAAACTGCAGAGAGGACTCCCATAATCCCATAGATCCAATAGGCAAATCCATGATTGAACTTTTCTGTCAGCCAAACATTATCATTCAGCATCGGGAATGTTAATGATACGATCCAGTTGGCTATCCATTGTGCAGCAACTGCGATGGATAATGCACCGCGAATACTGTTAGGGAATATTTCTGCAAGCAATACCCAGCATACAGGTCCCCAACTCATAGCAAATGCAGCAGTGTAAGTGAGCATGAAAATCAATGCAGCCATACCTACATGATTAAAATAAAAAGTAAAGCCCAATGCCATCATGCTTACAGCCATACCGATCGAACCAATGATCATCAAAGGTTTTCTTCCAAATCTGTCAACCGTAACTATTGCAACAACAGTAAACAATAAATTGACCGAACCAACGATGATTGTTTGCAATAAAGATGAATCAGTAGAAGCACCCATATTACGGAAAATGTTTCCCGCATAATAGAGCACTACATTGATGCCTACGAATTGCTGAAATACAGAAAGCATGATCCCGACAAAAATGATGAGAAATCCATAGGACAACCATGGCGCATTGTTTTCGTGCAGTGTGCTTTTAATTTCTTTTAAAATATTAGGAGCAGATTCCTGCCCTGCAATTTTATTCAATACACTCAATGCCTTTTCATCTTTGCCCTGTATAGCTAAATAGCGAGGTGTTTCAGGAACAAAGAATAATAATATTAAAAAGATGCCTGCAGGTATAGCGCCGGAGAAGAACATCCATCTCCATCCTTCTGTGATCAACCATTCTTCATTTCCCTGTTTGGCAATAAAATAATTTACAAAGTAGATGACCAGCATCCCGAAGATGATGGCAAACTGATTGAATGAAACCAATTTACCGCGAATATTGGCCGGAGCAATTTCTGCGATATACATGGGAGATATCATGGAAGCGATACCTACTCCTATTCCACCGATGATACGATAGATTACAAATGAATACACATCCAATGTTCCGAAAACATTGAAAGCTTCGGGTTTCCATGCCCCCACTGCTGATAAGAAAAATGCAATGGCAGCAATGATGAGTCCGTTTTTTCTACCCAATGATTTTGAAATGAATCCGGATAAGGATCCACCTATCACACATCCGATCAATGCACTCGAGATCACAAAACCTTTCACCGCATCAGCAGTATCTTTTATGGCAGCCATTTCCTGTGGTAATGGTTTACTCAAAAAGGAATAAGCCCAAATGCTCGTCAATCCTAAGATCACTATACTTGCGATCATTCCTTTTTGCTTACCCAATAATTTGAAAATTTGACCGCAGATAATAACGAACACCAAAAACAATACAAGCACTAACGTGATCCTGTATTGGCTGATCACTTTAATGATCTCCGGAACAAATTTATTTTTTTCAGGATCGCCGATATAAAATCCTACCAATGATTTTTCTGCTCCATTTACAACTGCTGTATCGTAACCAAACAGTAATCCGCCCAATGTTGCAACCAAAGTGAGCATCATGGTGTACAATGGATTTCCTTTCTTAAAACTTGTGTTAGCTGATTTGGATGAGGTATCAATAAATGCCATAGGTCTTTTTTTTAAGCAATCTATAAAACAAAAACGGGATACGTTTTACCGTACCCCGTTTCTCTAACTCTAAATAAACCTGTTAACTATATTTTCAAAGTATTCCTGTTTACCGCTGGTAACTTTTGGTTCGCCATTTTCAACAGCATATGCTCTGAGATCTTCTAAGGATAATTTTCCCAATTCAAATTCTTTTCCTTTTCCCGCATCAAAAGATGCATAACGATCAGTACGCAGTTTCTTATAATCTGATTTTTTCAGGATATCATCTGCTGCGATCAATGCTCTTGCAAACGTATCGATACCTCCAATATGTGCATGGAACAGATCTGCAACATCTGTTGAATTTCTTCTTCTCTTAGCATCGAAATTAATACCACCTCCGCCAAATCCGCCTGCTTCCACAATGATCAGCATGGCTTCTGTGATCTCATTAAGATTATTCGGGAACTGATCGGTATCCCAACCATTTTGATAATCGCCACGGTTTGCATCCATCGACCCTAATAATCCTGCATCCACAGCAATTTGTAATTCATGCTGGAATGTATGCCCGGCAAGAGTTGCATGGTTTACTTCAATATTCAATTTAAAATCATTGATCAGGTCATATTGACGCAGGAAACCAATTACCGTTTCACTGTCGTAATCATATTGATGTTTGGTTGGCTCGCATGGTTTTGGTTCAATAAAGAAAGTTCCTTTAAATCCATTTCTCCTTGCATAATCTTTTGCAGTATGCAGGAATTTTGCCAAATGCTCTTTCTCACGTTTCATATTCGTATTCAATAGAGACATGTAACCTTCTCTTCCTCCCCAGAAAACATAGTTCTCACCTTTCAATGCAATGGTTGCATCGAGTGCTGCTTTTACCTGAGCTGCAGCATGAGTAAGTACATGAAAATCAGGATTGGTAGAAGCACCATTCATGTATCTTCTGTTACTGAATACATTGGCAGTACCCCATAATAGTTTTACACCGCTTGCATCCTGCTTTTGTTTTAAATAGGCAGTTAAAGTTTGCAAACGTTTGTCGTTCTCATTCACATCATTTGTATAATCTACCACATCTACATCATGAAAACAATAATAGGGCAAACCTAATTTGGTAATGAATTCAAATGCGGCATCTGCTTTGTCTTTTGCTTTTGCAACTGCATCCTGCTTTTCATTCCAAGGATAAATTTGTGTGGGTTCTCCGAATGGATCGCCCCCATTACCTACAAAAGAATGCCAGTATGCCACAGCAAATCGCAACCACTCTTTCATCGTTTTGCCGGCTACTACTTTATTTTCTTCATACCAGCGATAGGCCAATGGGTTATCGCTTTCTAAACCTTCGTATTGAATCTTTGAGATCCCTTTAAAAAATTCTTTCTCTCCAATTAGAACTGACATATTTTTTGAATCTTTGTTTTCTAACTTTTCAGAATGAATCTTTGAAGTTCCATTAATAGATTCTTTCTCTCCCATTAAAACTGACATAATTTTTCTATTTTTTCTTAATATATTTTTTATCCAATAACATCTTTGCAGTCAGATTATTTGTACCATTTCCTTTAATGCATTGAATTTACAAATAATTACCATCAAGCAAACTAAAAACATTTATGTTTCTATATTTTAAAAAAAACACCAGGGAAGAATCCCCGGTGGGGTTATCTAACGAATGCTTGCTTATGAAATTCTTTTGCATTTTTAAAAAACCACCAGGGCAAAACCCCGGTGGTGCCATTACGAATGCTTGCTTATGAAAATTTTTAATATAGTAACATTCTTTTCTTTAATAATTTAAAGAACTCAAATATCTAACTCAAAGAACTCAATTTTTGATTAACTATCTAACAATCTGCTATGAATAGATAAATTAATAGTACAACATATTCTGAGATCTTTAAAGAGGGGTTAATCAATATGGTTGATTAACCCTCTTTATCTATTCAATCGTCAAATCCAGAAGATATTAATATCCAGGATTCTGATATGCTGCTTTGTCTGCATCGCTCATATTCATACCATCCAACTGACCTTGTGGGATCGGGCGCAGATAGTATTGAGGTTTAATGTATGCAGTACGGTCGAATGTTACCGGTGTGTGATCAGTATAAGCTGTACCGCAAATTGAATAAGAACCTGCCACTTGTGCCCATTTTTGTGTACGCACTAAATCGTACCAACGGTAGCCCTCATAATAATATTCGCGAGAACGTTCTGCCAATATATATTCAATTGTAATTGTTGCAGGTGTAGCAGCAACCATTGCAGCACTATTATCAGCAACAAACGCAGCATTATTAGCATTGTTGAATTTCCATTTACCTGCACGTGCACGAATAACCTTGATCAAATCCAATGCTGCAAAACCGGCAGTTGGAGTTGCGCCCTGCACTGCAGCTTCAGCAGCAATAAAATAGAATTCAGAGAATTTAGCAATCGGGAATGGACGGGTACTACCTGCATTAGGATTTCCCAATCCGCCTGCGTTATCAGTACGATATGGTCCAATTTTCCAAATACCGGGATATACAACTCTACTAATTTGACTTGGGGCTATTACATAGTCTGCACGTCCAGGTAATACACCGGCGCCTACACCACTTTTGTATACACTATTTGAGTAATCAATTCCGGTAGTATCATTATTTAAGAAGGTCAAAACAGCACTGCCTTGGCTGATCGGTAAATAATTGGCATTGTATAACTGTGCTGAAATACCCGCATCAGTCTGGTTACAACGATATACAGTTGTAAAAGTACCATCGTAACGAGAATCATTGGTCTTGTCAGCAAAGGTTTTTGTAAATACCTCGATAGGAGGAGCATTACGTACCCATGGACGGCCATATCCTTGTGTTGATATACGCTGAACTGAATTCACACCAGACCAAGAACTTGATTTATTAGTACTTGTTATGTTTGGGTAAGTCCAAGTTTGTGTCCAACTAGCAAAGTTATCCGCAACACTACCACTGGCATAAGTAAGACTGGAATTATTGTATAATTCGCTGGCCTGTGTATGATCGGCATACAGCATTACTTCGCTGTTACGATCATTTGCAGCATTGTTAACATCAAAATATGTTGCCTGTAATCCATAAGGTGCAGGGCTTTGAATGGCAGCTAATGCTATGTTGTATGCCTGTTGATAATACCATTGTGCATTATGTCCGTCCGGATCTGCTCTGGTAGCGTCAATAGGATAAGTAGGTATGCCATTTGGATTGGCAAGCCACCAACCATAAGTAAGATAAGCTTTCGACAAAAGCCAGCGTGCAACATTTTTAGTTAAAGCACCTGTAACACGTGCTGAAGCCGGTAAATCGTTGACTGCTTGTACCAGATCAGGAAATATACCTTTGGTATATACGATAGATACAGAATCGCGTTTAGACGTTCTTACTGCAGAAGTATTGAATTTCATTCTTCCTGCTCCCAGATCAAGTGGTACACCACCAAAGGTTGTAACCAACTCAAAATAATCGAATGCGCGGAAGAATCTTGCTTCAGCAATTAACGAAGCTGAAATACCCACAGTTGATGCATTTTCAATAACGCCGCTGGCAGTATTGATATATGGGAATGTTTGGCCCCATACGTTGCTTGCATCACTGAGTGTAGGAGTTGGCGCTACTCCTGCAACAGAAAAATCGTTGACATAAAAGTCACTGCCACTTCCACCACTCTGACCCCAAGTAGATTCATCCGTACCACATTCTGTACTACTTTGATAATACAGATTACCGTAAAGGTTACGAGTGTGGGCATATAGCGCAGTTAATCCGCCCATTACACCATTGGTGGTTTGAAAATATTGCGGAGTGTAAATGGCACGTGGTTCTTCAGTCAGAATTTTAGTACATCCCACCACCAGGGACAATGCAAGGAGTATTACTCCTGCAAATATTTTTATATTTGTTCGTTTCATATTGCTTTATTTAAAATGTTAGGTTTAATCCAATTAAATAGTTGCGTGTTGAAGGTGTATTGGTTGCAATTGTAAGTATACGATACGGACCTGCTGATACTGCTGTATTTTCAGTAGCATGTGAGTTGGTTTCCGGATCCATTCCTGACATATTCTTATATGGTGAGAAGAATACAAATGGATTTTCTAAAGTGCAATAGACGCGCATTCTTTCAATTCCTGCAGGTTTCAACCATTTTTGTGTGAAATTATATCCAAAGGTCATGGTACGTACCTTTAAGTAAGACGCACTGAAATATTGCAGAGTAGTGCTATACTTTGGATTATCACCACCGGCACCACCAGGTCTTGGAGCAAAAGTATTGTCGCCATCTTTCTTCCAGTAATCTACTTTTACGTTGTTTCCTGATCTCGTATTCAAATTGTTTGTATAAGCTGCACTATATAATGAACTTACAAGAATACCACCGCTTCTGAATGAACCGGTAAGGCTAAAGTCGAATGATTTAAAGCTTACACGTGTATTGAAACCTCCTTCAAATTTTGGTTGAATATCTGTTACTACACGATCAGCCGCACCAATCTGTCTTGTAGGTACACCATTTGCATCGTATGTACCTGTATATAGCACTTTAATCAAACCCACTTTTGTTCCAGGTTCCAAAATATTCTGGTGATTATTGGCACTGTCTGCCGCTGATGTCCAAAGTCCGGTTTTCTGATAGTCAAAAATATTATCAATACCATGTCCTACGAACCATTGGTTACCTTCATCCTTTGCCTGTCCTGAAGCAAGTGCAGTTAACTTGTTTTCGTTATGATAAAAGTTAACACCGGCTTCCCATGTCCAACCATGGTAATTATCCAAAATGGTACCGTTCAATGAAAGTTCAATACCCTTATTTTGGGTTGAACCGATATTTGAAGTTACAGAGCTTACGCCTGAAGTGGTTGGCAAACCAAGAGGTAACAATACATTATTAGTATTCTGAGTGTAATACTCAATGGTACCACTCAATCTGTTTTTCAAAATTGTGAAGTCAAGACCAAAGTTCCATGTCTTTGAGAACTCCCAACCTAAATTTGGATTAGGCAATTGAGTTACGTACATACCTGTGGAATATGTTGTACCAAAATTATAAGGGAGTGTACTTAAAAGTCCTAATGTTTGATAAGGATTGATGGCCTGGTTAGAAGTTTCACCATATCCTACTCTCAATTTCAAAGCATTGATAGCTGTAGCCTTCTTAAACATATCATCTTTAATATTCCATGCAGCACTAATAGCAGGATAAGAATGCCATTGATGTCCCGGTGCCAATACAGAAGAGGCATCAGAACGGAAAGTGGCTGTCAAATAATACTTATCATTATAAGAATACATGGCACGACCCATATAAGAAAGTAAGCCGCTCTGTGTGTAGCTTTGGTTAGCTGGATTAACAGTAGGTGTAACGTTGGCCCTTCCTAAATTATAGAACTGGAAGGCATCAGCAGGAATATCTGATGCTGACATGGATGAATACCAGGATGTATTTTGCTGAGCAGAATACATGCCTACAACACTTAATCTATGTTTTTTTGCAAAAACACGGTCATAAGTCAACAGGTTTTCAATTGCCCAGTTGTAACCAATGGTATTGCTGGTATTAGCTTGTGAAATTGTGGTTGGTGTACCGCTCATTACTCCTTGTCCTGTATAAGCTCCGTAATTACTTTGGCGGTAGTTCAAACCAATATTCGCACGATACTTTAATCCTTCTACGCCTGGTATTTTTACTTCAGCAAAAATAGAGTTGTAAGAGCTTAATGCTTTGTTCTGGTCAATATATTGATCACCCAAAGCTTCTAAGGAATGCCTTGTATAGAGCCATTGAGCACCGCCTGTATTGATGAGGGCAGTTGATTTCCATGAGCCATCAGCTTTATACGGACTGATAATTGGTGTAAGATTCAACGCACTACCTCCTGGCCCGAGATTGTTATTGTGTGTAGTTGCGAAGTTAGTATTAGATGTAATACCGATACGGAATGAAGAGCCAATCCTTTGTTCCAGTGATGTACGCAATGAATAACGTTCAAACCATTGCGTTGGTATCACTGCCTGATCTTTGTAGTATCCTAAACTGACACTGTAATTACCTTTGTCAGATCCACCTGCGATACCCACATTATGGTTTGTTACATAACCTTGCCTGTATAAAAGGTCCTGCCAATTTGTATTTAAGCTATCATTTTCATCAAGTGTATTGGTATATATAAGACCATTTGCAGCAGATGCTTTGCGAAGGGCTGTAAATTCAGGACCATTCATCATTGGATATTGTGCAAAAACATTTTTAATACCATAATATCCATTGTATGTTAAATGCGCTTTTTGCCCTACCTGTCCTTTGTTAGTTGTAACCAGGATAACACCATTTGCACCACGTGAACCATAAATGGCAGTAGCAGATGCATCCTTCAGGATTTCAGTACTCTTCACATCGTTCGGATCGATATCGCTAATTGACCCTCCAAATGGAATACCATCAAGCACGATCAATGGATCGTTGGAAGCTTGCAGTGACCGTGTACCGCGGATGCGGATTTGCATACTTGATCCGGGCTTAGTGGTTGTTTGTGACATTTCGACCCCGGCAATACGTCCTTGTAAGGCTCGTGAGATATCTACGGCAGGAACTTCATTCAACTTAGTTCCACTAATAGAAGCAACAGAACCGGTAACATCTTTTTTCCTTACTGTTCCGTAACCGATTACAATCACTTGTTCCAGTTCATTATTCAATTGACTTAATTGAACATTGATAATATTACCTGAGGAAGCTTTAATTTCCTTTGATTGATAACCCACAAAAGAAATTACCAAAGTGCTTCCTGATGCTGCGGAAATGTTGAAATTCCCTTTATCATCAGTACTGGCACCAACTGTAGCGCCTTTAAGAAGTACGGAAGCGCCAACAACAGGTTCGTTTTTTTCGTTTGAAACATGCCCTTTAACAACAATCTTTGTTTGAGAAAATAAAAAAGTGTTCAGGCAAATCAAGAAGATAAAAGCGAATAGAGCTTTCATCATTTTTTGGGGTGAGACCCCTTTAAGATTTTTAGCAATCGACATAAATATTCTTTTTTACATTAGTATAATTGATTTTATATTACTCTCCTTTAAAATCTATTTGTTTGAATCTTAATTTAGCTGGAATTCAGCTGGGGTAATGGTTTTATAAATATCTTTTTGAAAAACGTAGCGCTCATTAAAAGCGCGAATAGGGTTAGAATTAGTAACATATAGCAGTCGTTTTATGGTTAGAAATGATATCGTCTTTTCATTTCAGAGTTCGAATATAGGAACTTTTTTGAAAAATGAAACCGTTTACATATTTTTTTTAAAAAAAAACATTTTTTAGTTAGTTTTACGGTAGCTAAAACGATTGTATGGTAAAAGAAGTCACCATTTATGATATTGCCAGAGAATTGAATTATTCTATCGCAACAGTGAGCAGAGCATTACAAAATGACCCTGTTGTTAAACCAAATACCAAGAAAAAAATCCTGGAACTTGCTGAGAAAAAGGGCTATCGAACCAATTATTTCGCCAGTAGTCTAAGAAAAAGAAAAACACATACTATAGGTGTATTAATGCATGAATTGAATTCACATTTCATGGTATCTGTATTATCAGGAATAGAAAAAGTATTATCAGAAACCGACTATGATATTATCATTGCGCACAGTGGGGAATCGGGCATAAAGGAAGTAGCCAATGCCAATAACCTGTTTCATAAACGGGTTGACGGATTGATCGCATCATTAGCATACGATACTCCCAACCTCTCACATTTCGATCAATATGCAGCTAAAAATATTCCCGTAATCTTCTTTGACCGTGTGGAGGAAAACGGTGCGGGCACAAAAGTGATCATCAATAATTATAAAGCCGGATACGATGCAACTCAGCACTTAATAGAACAGGGCTGTAAAAGAATTGTGCATATTACAGGTAACCTTTCAAGAAACGTATATTTCAATCGTCTGGAAGGCTATAAAGCTGCCTTAAAAGATAATAATATTAAATTCAGAGATAGTTATCTAATAGTCAATGATCTTCAGAAGAAAGCCTGTGTGGAAGCTGCAAAGATAATTGCCAAGATGAAACCCTTGCCAGACGGTCTTTTTGTTACCAGTGATATTTCGGCGGCCATCATTATGCAAACTTTTAAAGAGTTAGGTATCAAAGTGCCTGATGATATTGCAGTGGTTGGTTTTAACAATGATATTGTAAGTACCATCATTGAACCTAATCTCACAACAATCGATTATCCGGGCATCAATATGGGAGAAGTGGCTGCCAGAAATTTGATCAATCACCTGAATGGTAATGGTGATATAAAACTTACCAGTTCCATTGTGATCAAATCAGAATTATTGATACGCGGATCTTCACTTCGAAAAAAAGTAACCCAGTAACTGAAAATAATTAAATCTTATATTTTAATACTTATCTGAACTTACATGAATCAGGAAAATAAAATTGCAATTGTTACCGGCGGTGCTTCGGGAATTGGATTTGCTATCGCTAAAAAATTTACAAAAGAAAATATTATTACTATAGTCATTGGTCGTGATCAGAGTAAACTTGACTCGGCTAAAAAAGAATTGGGTGAATTATGCATTCCGATTTCTTTCGATTTAAATGACCTTGTATCCATTCCTTCCCTTGTTAAAGACATTGAAACGAAATATGGTAAAATTGATATCCTGGTTAATAATGCCGGTATCAATTTTAAAAAGGAATTTATTGAAGTAAGCGATGAGGATTTTCAACGCATTCTTCACACGAATGTTTCAGCAGTATTTACTTTATCCAGAGAAGTTTCTAAAGGAATGCTTAGAAATGTAAACGGTTGCATCATTAATATCAGTTCCATGGCATCACAATATGGCATCCCTAAAGTGATTGCTTATACTGCTTCCAAATCTGCCATTGAAGGAATGACAAGAGCCATGGCCGTTGAACTTTCACCATTAGGAATAAGAGTGAATTGCATTGCACCTGGTTTTATTGCTACTGAAATGAGTGCAAAAGCGCTGAATAATGATCCTGAACGAAAAAACAAAGTATTGTCACGCACACCCATGGGGAAATTAGGCGATCCTTCAGACGTTGCTGAAGCTGCCTATTATTTTGCCGGTGATGCAGCAAAATACGTGACCGGAGTAGTTCTTCCGGTAGATGGGGGAAACTCCATCGGCTTTTGAGTCTGAGATTTTCTTACGATAATATTTGCCCCATGAAAAAAACTTGCCTGTCATTATTACTTTTCTTGTTATTGAATTCAATGGCCTTTACACAAATAAAGATCATTGATCATCCATCTGCAAACAATATTCCTCTTTCCACCTTATCGCAAACAACATTTATCTATACCGACTCAACAGATGATTGGTTAATTCAAAGATCGGCACTCTTACTGCAACAAGACATAGAATCTGTTACTTCAAGAAAACCGCTCATGATTCATGATCTGAAAGATGCTAAGAATAATCTGATCATTATAGGAAGTTTGAATAATTCTGTCACGATACAGCAATTAGCAGTTTCCAAAAAAATTAAAATTGATTCTATAAAGAACAAATGGGAAACTTATCAAATAGCTACAGTTCTTTCTCCTGCAAAAAATATTCCATCAGCATTGGTCATTGCTGGAAGTGATAAAAGAGGAACTGCTTATGGTGTTTTTGAAATATCCAAACAAATAGGTGTTTCGCCCTGGTACTGGTGGGCCGATGTACCGGTAAAAAAGAAAAAAGAAATTTTTATTCAGAAAGCTGTTTACAATTCTTCCTCCCCTTCCGTAAAATATCGAGGAATCTTTATCAATGATGAAGCTCCTGCATTTTCAGGATGGACAAAAGAAAAATTCGGTGGGGTTAATCACCTGATATATGAAAAAATGTTTGAATTATTATTAAGACTAAAAGCAAATTATTTATGGCCTGCCATGTGGGGTAATGCCTTTAATGATGATGATACCTTGAATCCAATATTAGCAGATAAATATGGTATCGTGATGGGTACCTCACATCACGAACCTATGCTGCGGGCACAACAGGAATGGAAACGGTATGGTAAAGGAGCATGGGATTATAGTAAGAACGATTCAACTCTCAGAATTTTTTGGCGGAAGGGAATTGAAAACATGAAAACGCATGAAAGCATTGTTACCATTGGGATGCGTGGCGATGGTGATATGCCGATGACACAGGGAACTGCAACTGAGTTATTGGAAAGAATTGTTGCTGACCAAAGAGCGATCATTGAAGACGTAACAAGAAGACCGGCTAAAGAACAACCGCAGTTATGGGCATTGTACAAAGAAGTACAGGATTATTTTGATAAAGGAATGCGTGTGCCGGATGATGTTACGCTATTATTATGCGATGACAACTGGGGCAATATTCGTAAGCTTCCTAAATTAAATGATCCCAAACGATCCGGTGGTTACGGAATTTATTATCATTTTGATTATGTAGGCGGACCCAGAAATTATAAATGGATCAATACCAATAATATTCCCCGTGTATGGGAACAAATGCATCTGGCATATGAATATGGTGTAGATAAAATTTGGGTAGTGAATGTGGGTGATCTGAAACCCATGGAAATGCCCATTAGTTTCTTCCTGGATTATGCGTATGATGTTAAAAAATGGAATGAAAAAAATATCTTACAATTCTATACACAGTGGTCTGAGCAAGGGTTTGGTGCAACTTATGCAAAATCCATCGGAAAAATATTAGAACGCTATACACAACTTAGTTCAAGAAGAAAACCTGAATTATTGGATGCCAAAACTTATTCTTTAAAAAATTATGATGAATTTGTAAATGTTGTAAAAGAATTCGAAACATTACAAAAGTACGCTGAAACAATTTACCAGAAAATAGATGCAGCATATAAGGATGCCTATTTTCAATTGGTGTTACATCCTATAAAAGCCCAATCAAATTTGTACAACTTATATTATCATGTTGCTTTAAATCAGGAAGCTGGCAAAAATAATTTGGAAAAAGCAAATCTCTTTGCCGATAAAGCCAAAGAATATTACAAAACAGATTCATTATTATCTGTTGAATATAATCAGTTAAACAATGGGAAGTGGCACCACATGATGGACCAAACGCATATCGGCTATTTCTCATGGCAGGAACCCCGTACCAACAGAATGCCTCTTGTAAAATATGTTTCAAAAGATTCAGTAAAGCAATATGCTGATGCATCAATTACCACCAGCAGGGATGCCAAAAATTTATTACCTAAAAATATTTCATCCAATTTATTTTATGAACAGGATGGGTATATTTCTATTAATGCAGAAAATTTCACAAAAGCCATCAGTGCAAAAAATATTGAATGGAGAGTGATCCCAAATATTGGCAAAAATAATTCAGGTATTTCTGTGTTCCCTGTAAATGCTGCCACAATAAGCATTTCAGCAAATACGCCTCATCTTGAATATGACATATACGTTTATGACAGCGGAACAATTAAATTAAACACATGGTTCTCTCCCACTTTAGATTTTCATAACACAGGCGGTTTAAAAAGTGCTGTATCCATTGATGATGAAGAACCGCAGATCATCAATATCAATGAAGGGATGAATACCCCGAGGATCTGGGATAACTGGGTAGCCAATAACATCATCAACAAAACAACAGAACAGCATTTTACGAAATCGGGCAAGCATGTTATAAAATATTGGATGATCGATTCAGGGATCGTGCTGCAAAAAATAATTGTTGATTGCGGTGGATTATTATCGAGTTATTTAGGTCCCGATGAAACAAGATTTAAAAAATAAAGTATAAATAATACTCCAAAACTAAATTTTAACTATGAAACAAAAACGATTACACTTTGCAATTATAATTACTGCTGCTTGCATGCTAAGCAGTTGTTCATCCTCCAAAAAATTACAATCCAATAATATCGGCTTAAGGGATGCTTATAAAAAAGATTTTTTAATAGGCACTGCAATGAATACTGCACAGATTGAAGAAAGAGATTCAGCATATGCAAAACTTATACCTAAAGAATTTAGTGCTGCTACACCTGAGAATATCATGAAGGCTGAAATCATACATCCTGCATGGGATACCTATAATTTTGATTTAGCCGATAAACTTGTTGCTTACGGAAAAAAATATGGCATCAAAATAAATGCACACAATTTAATATGGCATAGCCAATTACCTGCTTTTGTCAGAAAAATAAAAGATGCAGATAGTGTAAAGATGTTTTTTGAAAATCACATCACAACTGTTGCAGCAAGATATGACGGAAAAGTCTATTCATGGGATGTAGTGAATGAAGCACTGAATGAAGACGGTACAATGCGTAATTCTATCTTCCTTCAAAAATTAGGCCCTGACTTTGTTGTTGAGGCATTCAGATTA
>CAIKTE010000145.1 GCA_903830285.1 uncultured Chitinophagaceae bacterium
CTGCCCATCCACTGGTAAAAAAATTATTGCTGAACATGGAAGACCTGAAGATCTACACCGATAATATTGAAGGAATGAGCTTTGGCCCCGACTTGCCAAACGGTCATAAGAGTTTGGTATTTATAGCAGATAATAATTTTAATCCATTAGAGAAATCGCAGTTGATGTTGTTTGAAGTGATACCCTAGTAGTTGAAAAGTTGATTATGTTGATTTGTTGAAATGACATTAGAAATAACTAATTAACTATTCAACTCAATCAACTTCTCAACTAACTTTATAAAATGCCTTTTAATCTACAATCAACATATCAACCCAGTGGAGATCAGCCTTCTGCCATTTATGAACTCATTAAAGGGATCGATGAAGGAGAAAAATTTCAAACACTATTGGGTGTAACAGGAAGTGGTAAAACATTCACGATCGCGAATGTGATCCAGCAAGTACAGAAACCAACATTGGTGCTGACGCATAACAAAACACTGGTGGCACAATTATATGGTGAGTTCAAACAATTCTTTCCGGATAATGCGGTAGGTTATTTTGTTAGTTATTACGATTATTATCAGCCCGAAGCATATATGCCCGTGAGCGATGTGTATATTGAAAAAGATCTGAGTATCAATGAAGAGTTGGATAAACTTCGTTTGCAGGCCACTTCACAATTATTAAGCGGGCGAAGAGATATTATTGTTGTGGCAAGTGTGAGTTGTATCTATGGTATGGGTAATCCAACTGAATTTGAAAACGGGATCATCAGGATTGAAAAAGGTCAGTCCATTTCACGTCAGGGATTTTTACATTCTCTGGTGAATAGTTTATACAATCGTTCTCAAGGTGAATTTGGCAGAGGAACATTTCGTGTGAAAGGAGACACCATCGATGTCAATCTTCCTTATGTTGATTATGGTTACCGCATCACTTTTTTCGGTGATGAGATAGAAGAGATCGAATCGCTGGAACTCAGTAGTGGCAAGCGTATCGGCACGATGGATAATGCAGCGATCTTTCCTGCCAATTTATATCTGGCACCCAAAGACATGCTGGTGGAAGTGATGCATGAGATCCAGGATGAAATGATGTTGCAGGTGGAATATTTTAAAAACACCGGTAAAGTAATTGAAGCCCAACGTTTGAAAGAACGAGTGGAATATGATCTCGAAATGATCCGTGAACTGGGTTATTGCAGTGGTATTGAAAACTATTCGAGATTCTTTGACAGAAGAAAAGCAGGTACCAGGCCCTTCTGTTTACTCGATTATTTCCCAAAAGATTTTTTATGCGTGATCGATGAAAGTCATCAAACTATTCCGCAGGTGGCGGGCATGTATGGCGGTGACAGAAGCAGGAAATTAATATTGGTCGATTATGGTTTTCGATTGCCGAGTGCATTAGATAATCGTCCGTTGAATTTTCATGAGTTTGAGAGTCTGATCGGCCAAACTGTTTTTGTAAGTGCAACACCGGGCGATTATGAATTAGAAAAAACAGGAGGTGTGGTGATCGAACAGGTAGTAAGACCAACAGGTTTATTGGATCCCCCAATTGAAATAAGACCAAGTGTCAATCAAATTGATGATCTGCTCGAAGAAATTGATAAAACAGTAAAGAAAGGTGATCGTGTATTGGTAACCACATTGACCAAGCGCATGGCTGAAGAGATGGACAAATATTTAGGTCGCATCAATATCAAGTCAAAATACATTCATAGTGATGTAGATACTTTGGAAAGAGTGGAGATCCTCAGGCAACTCCGCTTGGGCGAAATTGATGTTTTGGTGGGCGTGAATTTATTACGTGAGGGATTGGACCTGCCGGAAGTTTCATTGGTGGCCATTTTAGATGCAGACAAAGAAGGATTCTTACGAAATGAAAAATCACTGACACAAACTGCAGGACGTGCAGCGCGTAACGTAGACGGTCTTGTGATCTTCTATGCAGATAAGATGACGGAGAGTATGCAACGCACCATTGACGAGACCAGCAGAAGAAGGGAAAAACAGGTTGCTTATAACATTCAACATAACATCACTCCAACGACCATCAAAAAAAGTATTCAGCAGATCATGCAGCAAACCTCTGTTTTGGATATTAAAGGATTTGATCCCAAGAATCCATATGCCATACAGTCTGAGCAAAGTCTGGTAACACTCGCTGCAGATGAACAGGTGGAATACAAGACCATTCCCCAAATGGAAAAAGCCATCAACCAAACAAAAAAGCAAATGGAAAAATCGGCTCGGGACCTTGATTTTATTGAGGCTGCCAGATTAAGAGATGAAATGTTCAGATTGCAAAAAGAACTAAGCGGAATGAAGGCTTAGGTCCTTTTTTCCGGTCTGATTTAAGCCTCTTTCTTTCACAGAGTTTTGTATATTTATAATCTATGATAACACTTGCATTTTATAATCTGAAGGGCGGTGTTGGCAAAACTGCAGCCGCTATCAATCTGGCTTATCTTTCAGCGAAAGAAGGCAGGAAGACATTGTTATGGGATCTGGATCCACAGGGTTCTGCATCCTTTTATCTGGGGGTTGAAGCTTTAGTAAAAAAAGAGGCTAAAAAAATATGGACAAATGAACTGAACCTGCTCGATGCTGTTCAGCCATCTCCTTATGAAAATTTATCTGTTATCCCTGCAGACCTCTCTGCAAGGAATGCTGATATTTTATTGAACGACATGAGACAGTCGAAAAAAAAATTAGCCTCCCTGCTTGCCACTCTTAAAAAGAGTTTTGACATTGTTATTTTAGATTGCCCTCCCGGCATCTCCTTATTGCATGAAAATATTGTGAATGCTGCCGACTGGGTATTGATGCCGAATATTCCTACTACATTATCTATCCGTTCTTATGAGACCGTTTCCAATTATTTTAATGAAAACGGATTGGATATAACCACCATCAAATGCTTTTTCAGTATGGTAGATCATCGTAAGAATTTACATCACGAGACCATGCAACAATTTTACCGAGATAAAATATTCTTTAAAAATTATATCCCCTATCTAAGTGATGTAGAAAAAATGGGCACGCATCAGGCGCCGCTGGAAACCTATGCTACCAGCAGTTATGCAGCACAATGTTATCGTGACTTATGGAAGGAAATAAAAAAGAATTGTTTGTAAAACATTTTTAAAAAAATTATGGATAAACAAATTTCAACCTGGTTCAGCCCTTCTTTAAATAAGGAAATGCCCATTGCCGTATATGGTTACTATGGCTTTGCTTTATTAATGATCCCAACTGCAGGTGCAGACTATCTGGAGTATGAGCGATTTCAATTAATGAATGAGCTGCAGCCTCATATTGATGCAGGAAAATTAAAAGTGTATAGTATTGACAGTATCAATAAAGAAAGCTGGTTGAATAATGAGATGTTGCCCGAACATAAAGCTATTCGGCAAAATCAATTCAATCAATATGTGTATGAAGAAGTGATTCCCTTCATCAGAAATAATTCCAGTGCTGATATCATGATCTATACCTGCGGTGCAAGTCTGGGAGCATTCCATGCCATGAACTTATTTTTGAAACGTCCGGATATCATCAATGGCACCATCAGCATGAGCGGTGTATATGATCTGACAGAATATACCAATGGCTTTTGGGATGAGCAGGTTTATTATAACAGTCCCATGCATTACATGCCAAATCTCACCGATCCTTGGTATTTAGATAAAATAAAAGCCAGTCACCATATCCATATTTACAGCGGTAGCGGCGATCATGAAGCACCTGATGCCAACAGGGCTTTCTCTCAAGTGCTTTGGGATAAAGGGATCTGGCATGATCTGGATATCTGGGGAACAGATATCAACCATGATTGGCCCACCTGGCGTGCCATGTTGCCTTATATTATTCACAATAAGTTTTAACAACTTCTTTATTCATCCCGATTTCTCCAAAAAAGAGTTAATAAAGCTTGTATGATTTGTGGTGTGCCGTTAAGAGATTAATATTACAATTCAATTTAGAAGTTTGGGAAAACGGCTACACTTTTTTTGGATCCTGTTATTATTGAGCGAATTCATCATTGCCCAACAAAAGACAAACCCTCAATTCGTTACCATCAGCGGTACCGTATATGATATTTCAGCAAGAAAGCCATTGGAAGCTGTAGCAGTTATCAGTACTTCAGGACGAGGAACCATCACCGATTCATTGGGAAGATATAGTCTTACCATTCGTGCCAGTGATTCCATCTTTTTTAAACTGTTGAATAAGGAAACAGTAAAGTATCCGGTGGATACCATTAAGAATACCAGTTCATTTGACATCATGATCCATGTGTATGCACAAAGTCTTCCTGATGTAAAAGTGCGTAACAGTAATTATAAATTGGATTCCATTCAAAACAGAAAAGATTACGGCAAATATTTTGATTTCAAAAAACCCGGTGTTCGGTTAAGTACCAATCCAAATTATAATCCCGGTGGTGTGACCGTTGGTATGGACCTGGATGAATTCATCAATATGTTCCGTTTTAAGAGAACCCGAAGTCTGGAAGCGCTGCAAAAAAGATTGGTCGAACAGGAACAGGATAAATATATCGATCATCGTTTCAGTAAACCTTTTGTCAGAAAGGTCACGCACTTGCAATCTCCTGAATTGGAAAATTTCATGCGGGCCTATCGACCAACATATGAGCTATGTCAAATGTTCAATGACCTGGAACTGGGTTATTACATTGAAAAATGTTATGATCAGTACAAATTGAACAAAACAGATAAATAGTTGGAAGGGTGATTTAACAGGACATCTTTTTTTGCATCAATCTCTTAAAGTTGTGAGAAAGAATGGCTACTAACAGCTTACCGCAGAACTTTAATACTAGTGCGAACACTGAGAATCATTAATTAAAAATTGAGTACAGATAGACAAAGGATCAATGATCACAATCATCTGCATGTGCATGATTGTGAACACGGCAGGAACGGAAATTGATCACATGTGCAGATACGATACAGATAACGGCAGGAATTAAAAACCATACTTCCCACTGGTGCCAAATTTGCTTGGTGATCAATAAAACGATCCCGAAAGTAAAAAGCAATAGAGGTCCGAAACTATGGTGATGTTTTTTGTAGCCGTGATATAAAGAATAGCTGCCGATGCAAAAGGCTAAAAAGATCATCCCTAATTCAAAACCCAAATTATGGATGATATTGATGCCAAACAATGGGAGGCTGGATAAAAATAGAGGAAGCAGGGCACAATGAATAGCGCAGGCTAAAGATGTGGTTATTCCTAAAGCATCCCAGTTTATTTTTACAGCAGACATTTTGCAAATATAATCACATGCAACAATGTTGCAAATAATTTGTTACTCTTTAACAGAACGCGTTTAAAAGAATGCATGGCCTAACTTTACCGTATAAATTAGCGTATGAATAAAAAATTATTGGGGTATGCCGTTTTCTTTATTGCACTGGTGTCCCTGTTCTTCTTTTTTGTGTTCAACGGAACAGATATACTTTCCAAAAGCACTTTAGACAAGCGAGGTTATGTTCAATCATTTGCTTTTCCGAATCAGGACGGCATACTTTTTACCAATGCCGATATTCAGGGTAAGGTTTGTGTAGTCAATTATTTCTTTACTTCCTGCAAAGGTATTTGCCCCAGAATGAATAGCAATATGAAGAAGATCTACGAAGAGTTTAAGAATGAGCCTGACTTTTTAATTGTTTCACATTCCTGCGATCCGGACAACGATTCTGTTCCCAGAATGAAACATTATTCCGATTCTTTAAAAGTAGACACCAAGAAATGGGTCTTTCTTACCGGCAGAAAAGACAGTTTATATAAAATGGCAAGATTCAGTTATGGTATCGATGATCCAAAAAATGTGGTAGCGAATATTAAAGATGATTTTATCCATACGCAGTTTTTTGCTTTGGTTGATAAGAACGGTGTTGTTCGGGGAGCAGTATATGATGGCTTAAAAGAAAATGAATTAGAAAAACTGAGAACAGATATCAAAGGCTTATTGAAAGAAAAGGCAATGAAAGGCAATTTTGCAAATGGTGTTTTCAATAACAATCCTTAAGTGTTTATCATGAAAAATGAAATTGCAGAAATATTAAAACGCAGTCAGCTGAGTGTTACAGGCAGCCGTACAAAGATCCTTGAATTATTTCAGGAAGCCAATGGGGCACTGGCGCATGCCGATATTGAAAAAAGAACAGATGATAGTTATGATCGTGTTACCATTTACCGCACATTGCAAACCTTCGTAGAAAAAGGGATCATTCATACCATTCCTACGGCAGATAATTCTGTTCGTTATGCACTGTGTAAAGATGAATGCAGTACAGGCCATCATCACGATAACCATGTTCATTTTATTTGCGATGATTGTGGAACAACCTATTGTCTGGATAATATCACCGTTCCTGAGATCACACTACCCAAAGGTTTTACACAAAAACGTGCCGATGTAATTGTGAGCGGCATTTGTAAAAATTGCGAATAGGTTTTTCAACAATATTATTATGACAACCTAAAAGCTTGTCGTTTTTTTTAAACTACATTCGATAAAATTTTTCTATGATCTTAGTTACCGGTGCCAGTGGTTTATTGGGTTCTCATTTGATTCGGGAATTGGTAAAGCAGGATAAAAAAGTTAGAGCCATCTACCGAAACAATATCCCATCTGATATGCCAGCCGGTATTGATTGGGTGAAAGCCGATATTCTTGATATCCTTTCTTTGGAAGATGCCATGAAAGATGTGTCGCAGGTATATCATTGTGCTGCCATGGTTTCGTTCACGCCTCATAAAAAAGAGATCCTTTATCAAACCAATGTAGAAGGAACAACGAATGTGGTGAATGCCTGTATCCAAAACAGCATTCAAAAGTTATTATACGTCAGTTCTGTTGCAGCATTAGGAAGAATAAGAGAGGATGAACACATCAATGAAAAGATGAACTGGACTGAAGAAAGTAGTAACAGTGAATATGGCAAAAGCAAATATCTGGCAGAAAAAGAGATCTGGCGTGGTACCGGTGAAGGTTTGAATGCAGTTATCATCAACCCGGTTATTATTTTAGGTGCAGGAGATTGGGAAAAAGGTTCTTCAGAAATTTTTAAATCTGCTTATGATGAATTCCCCTGGTACACAGAAGGCGTCAGTGGTTTTGTTGACGTGAAAGATGTGGTAAGAGCTATGGTGATGCTCATGAATGGTGCGGCACAGAATGAACGATTTATCATCAGTGCTGAAAACCTGTCATACAAAGAAGTGTTTACTGAAATCGCAGATAATTTTGGAAAGAAACCACCGCATCGAAAAGTGACAGCTTTATTAGCCGCCATCGTGTGGCGATTAGAAGCTTTGAAAGCGATGTTTAACGGTAAGGATCCGATGCTTACAAAAGAAACAGCTAAAACAGCGCAGGCAAAAGTTTATTTTGAAAACAAGAAATTTTTATCCTACGCTCCTAATTTTGAATACACAGCGGTAAAAGATGCCATTAAAAGAATATGTGCTGAATTAAGAATAAAACATCAATTATGATTCCATCACTTTCTTCCACAGTTCAGGAATTCTTTTGACCCAAACATATTCTCTCCTTTTATCGCCTGCTTCAATTGCAGGGGTTCCCATATAGACTTTATTCCCTTTTATTGTGTTGGTGACACCGCTTTGTGCCATCACAACAGCACCTGCTCCTAGCGTAATCGTTTTGGTAATTCCTACCTGTCCCCATATAATAACACCATCTTCCAAAGTTGTTGCACCGGCAATTCCAACCTGTGACGCCAGCAAACAGTTCTTCCCGATCACCACTTCATGTCCTAACTGAACTAAATTATCAATGATGGTTCCTTTACCGATCCTTGTTTCGGAAGTTACGCCGCGATCGATCGTACAATTGGCACCGATCTCTACATTATCTTCGATCACTACATTGCCGCAGCTCTGCATTCTTTTATACATTACGTCCCTGTCTTTTTTACCATTGTAATAAAATGCATCACTGCCGATGATGGTACCTGACTGTATGATCACATTATTACCGATGACTGAATGATCATGAATGACAACATTCGGATGTATCACACAATTATTACCTATACTTACATGATTACCGATAAATGTATTGGGCATGATAACAGTTGATTCGCCTATAACAGCAGAGTCACTGATCATTTGTTTGGATGGATTAAAGGGACGGAAATGATTAACGATCTTTAAATATGCTTCAAAAGGTTCTGTTGTATAAAGTAATGTTTTTCCATCAGGCACAACAACGTCTTTATTATTGATGATGATAAAACTGGCAGCACTGTTCAAACAGGTTGTATAATATTTCGGGTGATCCACAAAAACAAGATCTCCTTTTTGCACTTTATGTATTTCATTGATGCCTGTTGCTTCGGCATTGCTGTTACCCAACAATTCTGCATTGATCAATGTTGCGATCCATTGTAAAGAAACCGGTGAAGGAAATTTCATTGTATAAAATTTAGTGCAGCAAAGGTAATAAGCAGGATGAACAAAAGAAGATTCCATTATCCTGATCTCGTTTCATTAAACGGGAAGAGTTAAGATTTGAAATGCTAGTTTATAGTTTGCTTCATAAAAACTTCCGGCGCTGTAACTGAAAAAACGCAATTCACTTTTCTTATGAATGCTTCAAAAGGAATTCTGCAATCCACATCTTTAAATAAAATGTGAATAAAATTGTTTAAAATTTTTTTTGTATTGGGTAAAACTATTTATAATATTGTGTAGGGAAATTTATTTCCCAGTACTTACTAACCCATCCATATACAAAGTCCCGCTTCTGCGGGATTTTTTATTTCAACTATGTTTCAGTATTTCATTACATATAAACCATTTGAAGTTTTATCTCAATTCACTACGGAGGAAGATAAAAAAACATTGAAAGATTATTTTGCTGTAGCAAAAGATATTTATCCTGTCGGCAGATTGGATCATGACAGTGAAGGATTATTATTATTAACAAATGATAAAAATATAAATCATCGTTTATTGCATCCGGGCTTTTCACACGAAAGAGAATATTGGGTACAGGTTGATGGAAAGCCAGCACAGCAAGCATTGCAGCAGATACAAGACGGCGTTGATATTAAAGTTGACGGAAAAATATATCATACAAAAAAATGTATCGCCTCTCTGTTTGAAACAGAACCAAATGTTGCCGTACGCAATCCTCCGATACGTTTCAGAAAAGAGATCCCTGCGCCCTGGATGAAATTGATCATCACTGAAGGCAAGAACAGACAGGTAAGAAAGATGACCGCGGCTATCGGTTTTCCAACATTAAGATTGATACGTTATCGCATAGAAGAAATAGAATTAGCCAATTTACAGCCCGGTGAAATGATCGAACTATCAAAAAAAATCGTTTACAAAAAATTGTTCCATGAATAGTTTTTATGAAAAAACGGAAGGTGAATACCAAATAAGTACCGACCCTTCAAAATTAAACCTGGAGGTTATACACAAATATTTGTCCCAAGAATCTTATTGGGCAAACGGTATTCCTTTTGAAAAAGTAAAAAAATCAATCGAACATTCCTTATGTTTTGGATTGTACCATCATGATGAACAGGTTGGATTTGCAAGATTGATCACCGATAAAACAAGCTTTGCTTATCTCGCTGATGTTTTTATTTTGGAAAAAGAAAGGGGAAAGGGCTTGTCTAAATTTTTAATGGCAACCATTCAATCACATCCTGAATTATTGAGCTTGAGAGGTTGGTTATTGCGTACAAAAGATGCACATGGTCTATACGAACAATTTGGATGGGCAAAATTGACTGAAGAACAATTGCAGAGATTTATGATCAGGTTCAATCCTGATGTTTACAAAAACTAAGGCAGCAGTATAATTGCTTATTGTGTCATTATAATAAACCGGAATTTGAAAAAGCTATCAATTCTATACATCTTTATTGCAATCTCATCTATAGCATTTTCTCAAAAAACAGGTAGGTTTTACGTTGGATTGTATGTTCCTGTCGGAAAGATCGATTATAATGTCGGGATGATGTCAGATGGCGGGTATCGTGTAAAAGCTGGTTTTAGAATGGGCATTGATCTTTCTTATGCGATCCTCAAGCATATTCATATTAACAGCGGATTTGAATATTACAATACTAAAATGGAAGCTTATTCAATCATGCCCGGGTTTACAGGAACGATCCCGGGTTCTCAACAAATTCTAACTATACCTCTTTGTCTAAAGGTTGATATTTTAAAATATTTTTTCATTACTGGAGGATATTTATTTGATAAAGAACTTCAAAATGAGAATGCACCAACTATTAATGGTCGCGGTTTATTATTGGGCTTTGGTTTCCAATACACTATCAAGAACCACCTAACTATTATGCTGCAACCTTGCTTACAAATGCACGGAATACTGGGCAGTGAAAATAATTTTTACGATCCGGGTGTTAAATTGGGTATTGGTTATAAATTTTGACCTTTTTTAGCCCAATAAAATTATAATTGTACAAGTACTTCGTCGCATATAGCTATGAAGTACAAGTATTTCTTCGCATAAAGCTATGAAGTACAAGTGTGCGGCTCTTTCACTGAATGCGTCGAAAGCAAGAACCGATACCCAAAGAACTGCTGCCTGTAACATTATATTTGCATAGCCTTATATTTGCAGTCCTTTCAAAGAAAAATTATGAGTCAACATTTAAGTGAACAAGAGATCATTCGTCGTGAAAAATTGAACAAGTTGCAAGAGGCAGGTATCAATGCCTATC
>CAIKTE010000146.1 GCA_903830285.1 uncultured Chitinophagaceae bacterium
ACCATGGCATAATCACCGGCTTTAAAACCATGATCTTCTTTCGGGAAGATGAGCACTTTATTTTGTGATGTTCTTCCTTTCCAGTCTGCATTGTCTTTCTTACTTTCACCTTCTATTAAAACCTTATACACTTTACCAATGTCTTTTAAATTACTTTCTTTAGAAAGACGATTCTGCACTTCAATTATTTCAGCCAGTCTTCTTCTTTTTGTTTCCTCCGGAATATCATCTGCATATCTTTTCTCTGCTAATGTGCCGGGTCTTTCGCTATAGAAGAACATATAACTGTAATCGTAGTTGCAGTGTTCCATCACGCTGATAGTTTCCTGATGATCTTCTTCAGTTTCTGTACAAAAGCCTGTAATGATATCCGCCGAAACACTGCATTCGGGCATGATCTCTTTAATGCGATCTACTTTTGCCAGATACCATTCTCTGCTGTATGTTCTGTTCATCAACTGCAAGATTCTTGAACTGCCACTTTGAACGGGGAGATGAATGTATTTGCAGATATTTTCATGTCGGGCCATTGTAAAGATCACTTCATCCGTAATATCTTTCGGATGTGAGGTACTGAACCTGACTCTCAATAAGGGTGATACCATTGCAACCTGTTCCAAAAGTTTTGCAAACGTTACGGTCTCCTTTTTTGTTTCATCGATCCAGTGATAGCTGTCTACATTTTGTCCGAGTAATGTTACTTCTCTGAATCCTCTGCTATACAGATCATTTACTTCTGCAATGATGGAATAAGCATCGCGGCTTCTCTCTCTGCCTCTTGTGAAGGGAACCACACAAAAGCTGCACATATTATTGCAACCGCGCATGATGGAAACAAAGGCACAAATACCATTGCTGTCTAAACGAATGGGAGAGATATCGGCGTAAGTTTCATCCCTGCTTAATAATACGTTCACGGATTTTTGTCCGCCTTCAGCTTCTTCTATCAATCCGGGTAAACTTCTATAGGCATCAGGACCTACTACCAGGTCCACCAATTTCTCTTCTTCTAATAATTTATTCTTTAATCGTTCGGCCATACAACCCAGAATGCCGATCAGCATTCCCGGTTTCTTCTGTTTGGTCTTTCTGAACTCTGTTAATCTTTTTCTGACAGTTTGTTCTGCTTTTTCTCGGATACTACAGGTATTCAACAGCACAAGATCGGCTTCCTCGAAATGTTTGGTAGCACCATAACCTTCCGAATTTAGAATACTGGCTACGATCTCACTATCGCTGAAATTCATGGCACAGCCATAACTTTCAATATAAAATCTCTTTTTATACTGATTGGGGTCCGACTCAAAAGGTGAATAAGCTTCACCTTGTTTGGTTTCATCATGAATGGTATGCTGCATCTCCAGTATTTCCATGTATTCCCTAAAATTTGGAGAACGAAAATACATAAATACATCTGTATATGTCAGTTTGGCATAATCTTAACCATTTATTTTATCTCCCGCTCCTTATTTTTGCTGCGCTAAAATTCAAAAATGAAGAAACTTGTTTTTTGTTGTTTGATGATAACGCTGGTAATCAATACAATGGCACAGCAAACCGTTGTCGATAATCTCCGTAAGGAAACTTCCCGTACCATTAAAAAAGATCCCGATTCTACGGTTTGGAACTGGAAAAAAGGCGGCTTACTGAGTTTTAGTTTATCACAGGGTTCCTTGAGTAACTGGGCGGCCGGTGGAGATAATTTCAGCATGTCTATCAGTTCATATTTCAATTACTTTTTCTTCTATAAAAATGGCAGGCATAGCTGGGATAATAATATTGATATGAATGTGGGTTATGTACAAACCACCAGTTTGGGAACACGTAAGAATGATGACCGTTTTGATTTCTTAAGTAAGTACGGCTATAAGATGGATAGTGTGGGTAAATGGTATGTATCGGGCTTATTCGATTTTCGTTCACAGTATTTTGACGGATATACTTATCCAAGCGGTGTTCCGGTTTTCTCTTCATCCTTATTATCGCCTGCATACCTTACTTTATCTGCAGGGTTTGATTATAAGCATAGTGATAAGTTCAGCGTTTTCTTATCGCCGCTTACATCAAGAACCGTCATTGTGATGAACAAATTCCTTTCAGATCAGGGACAGTATGGTGTTGATTCCGGCAAACATACTTTGGCTCAGTTGGGTGCTTTTGCAACGATCAATTATAATAATACTTTTAAAAAAATGCTCACCTATAAAGGAAGGGTTGATCTGTTTTCCAATTATCTCTATCATCCGCAGAATATCAATTTCTTTATGACCAATCAAGTGGCCTGTAAATTATCAAAATACTTTTCAGTTACTTATAGTCTGGATATGATCTACGATGATACGGTCGATCTTTTTGGACCTGATGGTAAATCACCCGCATTGCAGGTGAAAAGCCTGGTGGGCATCAGTTTCCTGAAGCCGATCAATATCAAGAAGAGTTAGAGAAAGATCATTCCCTGCATTATTTTTTCTTAGCAGGTTCCGGAAATGCCCTTTGTTTTTCATCATACTGAAGGATCTTTCCATCCTTTACCAATACATCGTCTGTATAATAAATGGAATCCAGTTTTCCTTTTTTATCGGTCATCTTTTCCGTGTACCATAAAGTAACCCAGCTGTCTTTTTTGTCAGGATAATAAACGGTCATCCAGCTATCAAATTCTTTTGTTACGGTAACCGATGCATTGCGCATATCTGAAATGATCTTTGTTAAACTATCCCTGCTTCCTCTAAAGTGGAATTTATCGGCAATGAATTCTGCAGTATCTGCAAAATAAGCAGTACAGCCTTTTATATCCCCATCTACATATTTCTTTAAACAGTTTAAAACTATGGCTGCATTCTTTTCATCACCCGGTTGCCAGTTGATGGAATATTTTGCTGTAAAAGGAAACTGAATACTGTCTTTTTTTACTGTGCTTTCAGTATTTGAAGCTTCAGTTTTTGAAGAATTGTTACAGCTTATTAAAATGCTGCAAACAGTGAGTAATGACAGAAATATTTTCATGGCTTAGGTTTGAGAAATAAATATAATTAAATAAATCTCTTCATGCTAATGCCAAATAACAATTAAGACAGGGGGGAAAACCCCCATTTGTTTTGGTCATGCTTTGGTCTTGTTTTGGTCTTGTTTTGGTCTTGCTTTGCTCATGTATTGCTTATACCGAAGCAGACCAAAAGGAAACCAAAAGAAGACAAAAAGGAGAGAAGAAGAAGACCAAAACAAGACCGGAAGGAAACTGCCTCTTAAGAACATTCTCTCTTTAAGATAATTACTGCTGTTTTCCCCGCTATCGTTTGAGTTAGCGAAGCGCTCTATGGATTTAAAAATATATGACAGACTTAGTTTGTCAATAACTTAAAACCCATTGACTCATTTCAAATGTCATTGGATAACGGTAATTTGCGACAATGAATTCCAGACAGAGTCTGGGTATGATTAAAGAATCCATAGACACCCTTCGGAAGTCTATGGATAGCGGTGAAAAACATTATTTATAAATAAGCTGTCAAATAATAATGCCTGAACAAAAGAAAGATCCATCTATCATTACCTGGGGAATGATCGGTTGTGGTAATGTTACAGAAATTAAAAGCGGTCCGGCTTTTCAGAAAGCAGACCATTCAAGATTGCTGGCTGTTATGCGCAGGGATGCTGCTAAAGCTGCTGATTATGCAGCAAGGCATCATGTACCCAAATATTACAGCGATGCAATAGAATTGATCAATGATGAGGAGATCGATGCGGTTTACATTGCAACGCCTCCTAAATTCCATGAAGCCTATACAATTGCTGCTTTGCAAAAAGGCAAATATGTCTATGTTGAAAAACCCGTTACTCTAAATGTTTATTCCTGCAAAAGAATGATCACTGCCGTGAAAGAGTATAATGGCAAATTAACCGTTGCGCATTACAGAAGAGCGTTGCCGATGTTTCTGCAAATAAAGAAAATGATCGATCAGCAATTGATCGGCAAAGTAAAAACCATCAGACTGAATTTATTTCAACCTGATGAAACAACGCTTGTTGCAAACTCTGAAGTCAACTGGCGTGTGATCCCTGAAACAGCAGGAGGGGGTTTGTTTTATGATCTGGCGCCACATCAGTTAGATATCCTGATCTATATTTTCGGAAAAGCGATCAACTATTATGGTGTATCGGCTCATCAATCAAAAAAATATCCGGCAGAAGATGCAGTGGTAGGTGTCATCCATTTTCCTGCTGATATTATTTTTACAGGCAACTGGAATTTCTCGGTACCTGATCTTTTGAAAGAAGATACATGTCAGATCGTTGGTGAAAAAGGTTATCTGCAATTTTCATTCTTTGGTAATGAAATAAGATTGGTGACTGATCAAGTAAATGAAGTTCAACATTTTCAACATCCTCAACATATTCAACAACCCATGATCCAGAAAGTGGTCAATTACTTTTTGGGAACAGAAGAAAATCCTTGTTCACTTGAAGCAGCTTTAGATAGTTTAGATATCATGCAAGCTTTTGTGTATGGTGATCGAGTAAAATAACAAGAAGTCAGGATCAGGATTGTTTGCTTCATTTTTCAAATAGGAGAACTTATTATAAAGTCTCTTTAATATTCCTTTGTAGCAATTAATACAGTCATTGTATTAAGAAAATCCTGTATTAAAATTTAATTAAAAGTAAATTAAGATTTCAAAACATGATAAAAGTCATATAATGCGTATATCTTTACTTCTAAGTTTAAACTTTAATATTTACTACTCCCTCAATAGTAAAAATCAAGTTAACCATTTAACCACTTTCATTCTTTACAAAATGTAAGATCAATCATCATTTAATGATTGATTTCTGTTCACAGTTATTTCTCGGCTTTAAATTATTACTGATCGTATTAGCTCATCAGACTGGACATATTTTGTTCTATCAATAATCTTTTATCCCTGCATTTTAAATGCTGTTATTATTGACTATAGTAGCAGGAATTTGAATAGGGGAAATTTCCCGTAATCAGAACGGGGAAAATACGCTTTTAAACATGTTGCAGAGTTTAGTTCTTTATGTTGGATAAAACTGAGCGACTATTTAATAGCTGCATTAGCAGAAAAGTTCTTGCAAACAAGAGTTAAACAAAGTGAATAAATATGAATGATTTGTGTGAGCTGTTATTAATCATTTCTAAAAATTGAAAAAATACATGCTATTAATTTTAAATAAAAAGTATTTAATAAATATAATTTTCAATTAACCAAAACTAAAGAATCACTGCCATGAAACTTTTAACCAAACTAATTCTAAGCATTATTATATGCTTTGGAATATTACAAAATGCAAATGCACAAACAGTAACAACTTTTGTAAATTCAAGTTCAGGCATATATAATCCTTTAGGCATTGCGTTTGATGCTTCGGGTAATTTATATGTCGCAAATGCTTCAAATGGTGCCAGTAGTTCAATAAACAAAATAACACCTTCGGGTTCTGTAAGCACATTTGTATCCTCAGTTGCTGGCTCACTTACAGAATTAAATTATCCAATTGGTCTTGCTTTCGACGCAGCAGGCAATTTATATGCTGCTAACTACTTAAATAATGTGATAAATAAAATTTCTCCAAGCGGTGTTATATCTGTGTTAGCATCAGGTAATGGTATAATTCATCCTATGGGGCTTGCTGTAGATGCACATGGTAATGTATTTGTTGCCAATTACCAAGGGTATAATATTTTAAAAATTACTCCATCTGGCAATATTTCAACATTTGTCTCTTTAAGTCAAGCCCCGCAATTCATTTGTTTTGATATTTCAGGCAATATGTATGTAACAAATTATGATGCTTCTATAAGTAAAATACTTCCAGATGGTTCGATAAGTACATTGGTTTCTTCGATGGGGATGTATACGTACTCTTTACAAGGAATTACAGCTGATGCAAGTAATAACTTATATGTAGCGGATTGGAATAAAAATGCTATTTATAAGGTTACACCTTCTGGAAATGTTTCAACTTTTGTTAGTACTAACTATTCCATAGGACTTGCTTTTAATCAACAAGGTGATTTGTACGCATCGGATGATGTAGATGGTACTATTAATAAAATATCCTTTGCACATGCACCTACTATCGCTTCTTTCTCACCTTCTTCAGGTACAGTAGGTACTTTAGTTACAATAACAGGAACAAATTTAACAAACCTAACAGCATTAGCTATTGGAGGTGTATCTGCCATTCCTATTTCAAATGACGGCAGTACATTAGTTGCCATGTTGATGCCGGGTTCTACAACAGGCAATGTTTCTGTTATAACTGCCGGTGGCTCTACCACAAGTGCTGGTAATTTTTTGGTAACAGATGCTTGTGTTCCAAATACACAGCAGGGAAATAAATTAATAGGATCTGGGAATATAATAGGAACTCAACAAGGCAATTCAGTAGCTATAAGTGCAGATGGTAATACAGCTATAGTTGGTGGATTTTATGATAATAATTTTCAGGGTGCAGCATGGATATATACCCGCAGTGCAGGCGGATCATGGACTCAACAGGGAAGTAAATTAGTGGGTACCGGAAGTGTAGGATCTAACATTTATCAGGGCAAATCTGTATCCTTAAGTGCAGATGGTAATACTGCTATTGTAGGTGGTTATGGTGATAATAACGATCAAGGAGCTGTATGGATATATACCCGAAGTGGTTCAACATGGACACAACAGGGTAGTAAATTAGTGGGTACAGGAAGTGTAGGAGCTATCATCTTTCAAGGCACATCAGTTGCCTTAAATGCAGATGGTAATACAGCTATTGTAGGTGGAAATGAGGATAATACCGGACAAGGAGCTGTCTGGATTTATACGCGTAATGGTTCAACCTGGACACAAGAAGGCAGTAAATTGGTGGGTACTGGTAGCATAGGAGGAGTTGGACCTTATCATGGTACATCAGTATCCCTAAGTGCAGATGGTAATACGGCCATAGAGGGTGGATATGGGGATAATAATGGTCAAGGAGCTATATGGATTTATACTCGTAGTGGTTCAACCTGGTCTCAGCAGGGCAGTAAATTAGTGGGAACAGGTGCAGTAAACGGGCTCTATAGTGTTGAACAAGGTTATTCTGTAGCATTAAGTGCAGATGGTAATACGGCTATAGAAGGGGGTTTTCAGGCTAATGACCTTCAAGGAGCAGTCTGGATTTTTACACGTAGTGGTTCAACCTGGGCCCAACAGGGTAGTAAATTAGTAGGTTCAGATAACATCGGAGATGCTCAACAAGGAGTATCTGTTGCATTAAGTGCAGATGGAAATACTGCTATTGTAGGTGGTTATGGTGATAATAACTTTCAAGGAGCTGTATGGATTTATACCCGTAGTGGTTTAATTTGGGCCCAACAAGGAAGTAAATTAGTAGGAACTGGTAGTGCTGGAGGATCCAATATTTATCAAGGCACATCTGTCGCACTAAGTTCAGATGGTAATACGGCTATTGCAGGTGGATATGGGGATAATAATAATCAAGGCGCCTCTTGGGTATTTGTGTGTGGTTTAGGTTCTGGATCTGGAGGAAGTGGTGGATCGGGCAGTGGTGGTGTAGGCGGCGGCGGCGGCGGCGGTTTAGAAAGCCACGACCTTGGTGATGCAGTAGCACAAAGAGTTTACGCTAAAGCCCAAGCAAGCCAGAACGGCAAAGTGGACTATAATAAATTATCGATAGTTGGTGCTGCTAATCAATCAGCC